>NZ_JBMOXA010000017.1:0-103739 GCF_049316285.1 Variovorax sp. HJSM1_2
CGCAGCCCAGCGCTGGCATTCCACCTTGCTGCGCAACCTGCGCGGGCTGCTGAAGAACCCGATGATCGCCGCCATCTTGCTCGGCTTTGCGTTTTCCATGCTCGGCCTGCAACTGCCCGAAGTGATGGCGCGTACCGTGCAAATTGTGGCCACCGCCGCCAGTCCGGTGGCGTTGTTTGTGATTGGTGGATCATTGGTCGGCTTGAAGCTGGGTGGTGTGCGCCGCGACATTGCCACCGTGACCTTCGGCAAGTTGGTACTGCACCCTTTGCTGGTGTTCCTGGCGCTGTGGACGCTGCCGCCGCTGGACCCGCAATTGCGCATCGCTGCCGTGGTGTTGGCGGGCATGCCGATGATGAGCCTGTACCCGGTCGTCGCCCAGAAATACCACCACGAAGGTTTTTGCGCTGCAGCCTTGCTGGTGACCACGGTGGCATCGTTTGTATCCATCAGCATGCTGTTGTGGGCGATGCACGCAGTGTTAGGCTGGACGCCATAGCTGCTTAAGAAAATTAGGCCTCCAGCGCTTTCTGCATAAGCGCAAGCAGCTACGTTTTTGATAGTTGTCGCGTAACACAAGGAGACGCAGCATGGCACACGAGTTCAGCGGAAAAGTGGTGGTGATCACGGGTGGCAGCCGTGGCATTGGGCGCGGCATCGCCGAGGCGTTTGCGGCACAGGGCGCACACACGGTATTGGCCGCTTCGTCGCAGGCCACGCTGGACGCCACCGCCGACGCCATCGCCGCCACGGGCGTGGCGCGCCCCGATGTGTGTGCCACCGACCTGCGTTCCGAAGACGGCTGCCGCGCGGTGTTTGACCTGGTGGCGGCGCGCCATGGCCGTTGCGACATCCTGGTGAATTCGGCTGGCGCCACACGCGCCGGGGCGTTTGTCGATTTGACCGCTGCCGTGTGGCAAGACGGCTTTGCATTGAAGTTTTTTGGCTGCGTAAACCTGTGCCGCCTTTTCTGGCCCATGCTGGTGGCCGGGCGCGGCCACGTGGTCAACATCATTGGCGGTGCGGCGCGCACGCCTGATCCGGGTTTTTTGATTGGCGGCGCGGTGAACGCCGCCATGCACAACTTCAGCAAAGGCCTGGCAGGCCTGGGCAAACGCGAAGGTGTCAACGTTAATGCCATTCTGCCGGGGCTGACGGAGACCGACCGTGTGCAGCAGATCTTTCAGCAGCGCGCCACGGCCAGCGGCAAAACCGTGGCCGAAGAGCGGCAGGCGCAGATCACACGCGAAGGGCTGGCGCGGCTGGGCACGCCCGAAGACGTGGCGGCGCTCACCTTGTTCCTGTGTTCGGAAAAAACACGCCACATCCAGGGCACGGCCATTGCCGTGGATGGTGGTGCAACACCCGGCGTCTATTGAACTATGCTCGGCCGGAGACCTCGGCGCCAGCATTTTTCGGCAGCCGCAGCGACCACGCGGCACCCACGGCCATCAAGGCCGCGCCGGTCAGCAATGCGTGCTGAAAGTCGGCCAGTTGCAGTGTCGACGGCTCGGCGCGCAGGCTCTGAAACAACGCCAGTGTGGTGGCGCCAAACGCCACACCCAGGGTGGCCGCGACCTGTTGCGTCATGGCCGACAAGGCACTGGCCCCGGCACGTTGCTCGGCGCTGATGTCGGCAAACGCCAGCGAGCTGACGGTGGTGAACTGCATGGAGCGCGTCATGCCGGCAACAAACAGCACCGGGTAGATGATGGCCAGCGACAAGCCGGGCGACAGCAGGCCACATGCGGCCATCGACACCGCGCACAGTGCACCATTCACGGCCAATACGCGGCGAAAGCCAAAGCGGCGCAGCACCGGCGTGGTGGCGCTTTTCATGACGAGGTTGCCACCCATGTAGACCAGCAGCATCAGGCCGGCCTGGAACGCGTTGAGCCCAAAACCAATCTGGAACATCAGCGGCAGCAGGAACGGCGTGGCGCTGATGGCAATGCGCGCCATCATGCCGGCGGTCAGCATGCTGATGGCAAACGTCGGCACACGCACCGCGCGCAGGTCCAGCATGGGGGTGGGGTGTAACAGCGCGTGCCGTGTTGCCAGCGCCCCAGAGACAACGGCGACCAGCAGCCAAAGCCAGGCGGTGTGGCGCGCGCCAGGGGCTTCGCCGAGCAGTGCCAGCCCGTGGACCAGCGTGGACAACGCAACCGCCGTCAGCACAAAACCCGATGTGTCAAAAGGCCTGCGCTCTGCGCCTATGTCGTTGGGCACGTGGCGCAGCACCAGCCAGATGCCGACTACGCCCAGCGGTAGGTTGATCAGAAAAATCCAGTGCCACGAGGCATAGGTGGCGATGAAGCCGCCCAGCGGTGGCCCCAGCACCGGGCCTATGAGCCCAGGCCAGGTGATCAGGCTGAGGGCTTCGATCAAGCGTTGCTTGGGGGTGCTGCGCAACACCATCAAGCGGCCCACGGGCGACATGAAGGCCGCGGCCACACCCTGCAAGCTGCGCGCCGCAACAAAGGTCCACAAGTTGGGGCTTAATGCGCACAGCAGCGAGGCCAGGGTGAACAGGCCGATGGCGCTGGCAAACAGCTTGCGCGCGCCGAAGCGGTCGCTGGCCCAACCGGCGGTGGGCACAAACACGGCCAGTGCCACCAGATAGGCCGAGATGCTCAGGCTCAGGCTGAGTGTGCTGGCGTTGAAGCTGTGCGCAATCGCCGGCAGCGCTGTGGTGACGATGGTGCTGTCCAGCGTCTCCATAAAAAACGTGGCGGCCACGATGAGCGGGATGCGGCGCGAGAACGCGGGTGGCGTGGCAGATTCTGGGGGCGGGGCGAGGGGCACTGGCGTCGGCAAAGCTGGTTCCTGTGGGCCCGCCTGGCGGGCCGTTTGCATGGAGCAGCAATATAACTTTTTGATGCCAACCCTGCTGCGCCAGTGGTTCCGCAGTGGGCTAGCCGCAGCTTCGTGCATCACATCTGCTGCTGCTTAAGCGAGTCTTAAACCTGGGCTGTATTACATGGCGGAAACATCTGCTCAGGTGTTGCCGGTCTATGCTGGCGCCACTTTCTCTTTAGCATCGAAAGGCTTCGCATGAACCCCCAGGAACAACAAATGCTCGACGACTTTTTGGCGCGTCTGGCGGCCGTGCACGGCGTGGCCAAAGACCCGCAGGTGGACGCGCTGATCCAGCAACGCCTGGCGACACAAGCCGATGCCCAGTACCTGCTGGTGCAACGCGCTTTGCTGTTGGAGCGTGCGCTGGAGCATGCACACCAGCAGATCGCGCAACTGCAAGAACAGGTGGCCGGCGCCGCAGCACGTGACCCGGGTGGCGCCAGCTTCCTGCAGCGTGGTTTGGAACCCGGCTTTGGCCGTCACCCAACCGCCCCGGGCCTGGTGCCGCAGCCCGAGATGCAAGCCCCGCCTCAGCCGCCGGCCCAGGCCGCAGGCTGGCGTGAGCGTTGGTTTGGCGGTGCGCCGTCATCGGCTGCGCCGCAACAGGCCGCGCCAGCCGGCAGCGGCAGCAGCTTTCTGGGCACGGCTGCAGCGTCCGCTGCCGGGGTGGCCGGTGGCATGTTTCTGTTTAATGGGCTTGGCCATCTGCTGGGCGCCCCCCACGGCAGCAGCAGCTTTTTTGGCGGCGCTACCCCGGCGCAGGGACAAGGTGTGACGGAAAACCTGACGCAGAACTTCTACGACAACAGCGGCCGGGCATCGGCCAACAACGAGCCGCTGTTGTCTGGCGCCAATGAGCATGTGTGGGACGACATGACCTCGGGTATCGATGACGGCTTTCTGGACAACGACCTGACCACTTGATCCCGGCATCCGGCGCCAGCGCCGTTAGACGGGGTTGGCGCCATGGCTCTGGCTGGCAGTGAGTGGAGCCGGCGTGCCGGGCCTTGTGTCAGCCGTCGTACTAATCGTTGTCGCCCGGATTCAGCACCGGGTCGTTGGGCAGTTCGTTGGGGCGCAGGCTGTTGGTCGCCAGCGGAAAGTGCTGCACCAGTTCGGCCGAGACTTCTTCCAGGGCCTGGGTCAGCCCGTCCTCAAAACGCCCCTCGCGAAACGGTGTGCGCATGCGGCTCACCATGGCCTGCCATTGTGCGGTGCTGACGTGGGCATTGAGTCCACGGTCGGCAACGATTTCAATCGCATGGTCGGCCAGCAGCAGGTAGATCAGCACACCGTTGTTGTGTGCCGTGTCCCACACGCGCAACTTGCCAAACAAGGTGACGGCGCGTTCACGTGCGTCGGCGCCGCGCCACAGATAGCTTTGTGGCAAACCGGCTTCCACACAGATGCGGATCTCTCCGCTGTGGCGGTGTTCGCTGGCCGTCACGCGTTGGGCCAGGCGTGCAAGCACGGCTGGCGGGACATCTCGCTCGGCGCGGTTGCTCAGGTCGAACCAACGGTGGCGCAACAGGCGTATGAGTTTGCTAGAGAGTGTCATGGTCTACCAGTCTCCCGAGGCGCCGCCGCCGCCAAAGTCGCCACCACCACCGGAGCTGAAGCCTCCGCCACCGAATCCTCCTCCTCCACCACCAAAACCGCCTCCGCCCAAACCACCACCAAACCCGCCACCCCGGCCAGCGCGTGCTGCTGGCACCAGGCCAGCACTCGTCACCAGTGTGTAGAGCAAGGCCACAACAGCGGCAATGCCGGCAATCACCAGGCTGGCGGTGAACAGCCAGGCCAGCACACCCACGGCGCCACCCGTGAACAAGGCGCCCAGGCCCTTGCCGAAAATCTTGCGCGCGATGGCCCCGCCAATCGGCACGGCAAAGAACAGAAAAATCGCCAGATCAAACCATTGGAACCCTTCGTCAGCAGCCTGGCCTTGGCTGGTTTGTGTGGGCGCGGGCAGGGCCTCGCCCTTGATGAGCTGCATCACACGATCAAGCCCGGCCTCGACACCGGCGGCGTAGTTGCCCTGGCGCAGGTGTGGTGTGATGGCTTCGTCAATCACACGTTTGGCGAGGACGTCCGGGATGGCGCCTTCCAGTGTTTTGGCGATTTCAAAGCGTAGGCGGCGGTCGTTTTTGGCGATCACCAGCAATACACCGTCACCGATGTTCTTGCGGCCGATCTTCCAGGTGTTGGCGACGCGGTTGCTGTAGTCGAAGATGTCTTCGGGTGCGGTGGTGGGCACCATCAGCACCACCACCTGGGCGCCGCTGCTGGCTTCAAAGCTGCTGAGCTTGGCTTCCAGCGCTTGTTGCTGCGCGGCGCTGAAGCTGCCGGTTTGGTCGATCACATGCGCCGTCAAGGGTGGCACCGGCAGAGGCGACTGGGCCAGTGCCGCCGATACCGACAGCCAAGCCAGACACAGCAGCGCCGACCACCAGGTCCAGCGCCTCCACCCAGACGGCGCGCGCGCCGAGAGCCGCATGGCTTACTTCTTGTTGAAGTCGACCACGGGTGGCGTGGAGATGGCGGCTTCGTTCTGCACGCTGAAGTTGGGCTTCACCGCATAGCTGAAGATTTTGGCCGTGAGGTTGCTGGGGAAGCTGCGTGCCAGGACGTTGTATTCCTCCACCGTCTTGATGTAGCGGTTGCGCGCCACGGTGATGCGGTTCTCTGTGCCTTCCAACTGCACGCGCAGATCGCTGAAGCCCTTGTTGGCTTTTAAATCGGGGTAGCGTTCACTGACCACCATCAAGCGGCTCAGCGCGCTGCCGAGTTCACCTTGCGCGGCCTGGAACTTCTGGAATGCCTCGGGGTTGTTCAGCGTTTCGGGTGTGACCTGTATCGAGCTCGCCTTGGCGCGCGCCTCCACCACCTTGGTCAGGGTGTCCTGCTCGAATGCGGCTTCACCCTTGACCGTGGCCACAATGTTGGGCACAAGGTCGCTACGCCGCTGGTATTGGTTGAGCACCTCGCTCCAGGCGGCTTTGCTTTGTTCGTCGAGCTTCTGGAAATCGTTGTAGCCGCAGCCGCTCAGGCCCGCAAGCAAAGCCAGGGCGGCGAGAATTTTCAAGAAGCGTTGCTGCATGGGACGTTCTCCGCGATTCGATTGAGGCGTGACGTTAGCACAGCAGTTTGTTAATCCAGTGCAAAATCCTGGTTTACCCGTGTCAACACGTCACAGACCATGTCCAAAGCCAAACTCCAGGCGGCCACCGTAGGTGGCACTGCCGACGATATCGAAGCAGCCTACTACGAAGCCCTGCAACATGGCGATATCGACCGTTTGATGGCATGTTGGGCGGACGAGGACGAAGTGATGTGTGTGCATCCGGGTGGGCCACGCCTGGTGGGGACGGCGCAGATCCGGGCTTCGTTTGAGGCGCTGTTTGCCACCGGCCGATTGAATGTGAAGGCCGAGCGCATGCGCAAGATCGAGTCCATGGCCAGCGCTGTGCATAACGTGATCGAGCGCGTCGAGGTGATGACCGAGTCGGGCCAGCGAGAAGGCTTTACCACGGCGACCAACGTGTACCACAAGACTCCTCAAGGCTGGCGCCTGGTGGCGCACCACGCCAGCCCGGGCACACGCAACGAGATGCAAGAGGCCAGCGCCGCACCCGTGGTACTCCATTGAATAAGCCGGTGTCTTTGAATGCCTTGACGCCCGCCAAAAAGGCGCACAAGGCTATGAACTACGTAGCGCCCTGGTGGTTGCCGGGCGGGCACCTGCAAACCATCTGGCCGGCGCTTTATTCGCGCCGCGTATTTGGGCCGGCACCGCGTTTCAAGCGCGAGCGCTGGATCGCGCCGGACATGGACTTTGTCGACGTTGATTTCTGCGACCCCGCCGCAGAAGTGGCGGACCCCGCGGCCCAGCTCAACAGCCGACCGCTGCTGGTGTTGTTCCACGGCTTGGAGGGCTCATCGGGCAGCCATTACGCGCAGGCTTTTGCCGACTACACGCGCAGCCATGGCATGGCCTTTGCCGTGCCGCATTTCCGGGGCTGCAGCGGCGAGTTGAATCTGGCGCCCCGGGTCTACCACTCGGGCGATTTTGAAGAGATCGACTGGATTCTGGCGCGCATGCGTGCGCGGCATAGGGGGCCGGTGCTGGCCGTTGGTGTCTCTTTGGGTGGCAATGCCTTGCTGCGTTGGGCCGAAGAGAAGGGCGCACAAGCCAGCCGCATGGTGCGTGCGGTGGCGGCGGTGTCGTCGCCAGTGGACCTGGTGGCCGCAGGCCGGGTCATTGGCCGTGGTTTCAACCGGCAGGTCTATACCCGTATGTTCTTGCGCACCATGAAACCCAAGGCCATGGCCAAGTACGCCCAGTTCCCCGGGCTGTTTGACCGTGAAACGGTGCTGGCGGCGCGCGACCTCTACGAGTTTGACAACGCCTTTACCGCCCCAGTGCATGGTTTCAAGAGTGTCGAGGACTATTGGGCGCGCGCTTCCGCGAAGCCACGCCTGGCGGATATCCGTGTCCCCACCCTGGTGGTGAACGCCAGCAACGATCCCTTTGTGCCCGCCTGGAGCCTGCCGCACCAGGACGAGGTGGGTGAACACGTGACGCTATGGCAACCTTCGCACGGCGGGCATGTCGGGTTTCCCAAGGGCCGCCTTCCGGGCCATGTGCGCGACCTGCCCGACCAGGTTGGCGCGTGGCTGGTGCAAGCCAGCCAGTAAAGGCCGGTTGCGGGCCGCACGGTGGCTTGGCGCACGGCCACGGGCCCGGCAGCAGGCCTATGGGGTGTTGTTTCTGCACCTCTCTGGCGAAGAAACAACATGTCTGCCGGGGTAGTTTCGCTATTTACAAGATGCTACATTCAGGTTCAAAGTGAGGCTCTTCACGCTGTAAACCTGCCATGGGTTATGCAGTCAACCGGCCATAGGCGACTCCTGTCATGCACAGTGCACCAGCGGTTGTTCCCGTCTCTTGCCAGCCGCCCAGCCGCTGCGGTGGCGGCGTATTTCTGGTGTGCTGCATCTGCACACACCCCTTCCTTTTCCAAGCTGCAGAAATCACCGAGGGAAATTTCTCATGAAGTTCAATCAGTTGAAAATTGGGGTGCGTCTGGGTATAGGTATTGCGCTGGCGGCCATCTTGTTGGCCATCAATGTGTGGATCGGTATTTCCGGCATGAGCGGCATCAAGACCCAGTTGGATCTGGCGACGGAGGACCGGGTGCCCAAGGCGGCGGCGATTGCATCCATCAAGGAAAACCTGCTGCTGCAAGCCGTGACGGTGCGCAACATCGTGTTGTTGACTGATGCCGAGGAAATGAAAAAGGAGGTCGCACTCCTGCAAAAGTCCTACGGCGACGTTGAGGCCGCGTCCAAGCTGCTGGAGGCCAGACTCATTTCTGCCGACGCCAAAGAAAAGTTCAGCACCTTGAAAGCCACCATCGCCAGCACCCGAGCACCGTTGGAGGCGGTGGTGACGAAGGGCTTGGCGAACGCAGATCCGGGGGAGTTGCTCAAGCTGTTGACGACCACGGTGCGGCCGGTGCAAATCAAGGCCAGCGTCGAGGCCACAGAGTTGGGGGCCATCCTGGCGGGCAATGGTGTGCGTGCGCAGGAGCAGGCGAACACAGACTACCACTCCAAGCTGCAACTGCTGATCATCGTCGGCGTGCTGGCGGTGCTGCTGCTGGTGGTGCTGGGCTACCTGCTGGTCAAGGCGATTACCGGCCCGGTGAATGTGGCCGTTGCGGTGTCGCAAGCGGTGGCCGAGGGCGACCTGACCACGCGTTTCGACGCTGAGGGCAGAAGCGAAACCGCATTGCTGCTGCAAGCCTTGAAAGCCATGCAGAACAGCCTGGTCACGGTGGTGAGCAATGTGCGCAGCAATGCCGACGGGGTGGCCACGGCCAGTTCCGAGATTTCACAGGGCAACAACGATTTGTCGGCACGCACAGAACAGCAGGCGAGTGCGCTGGAAGAGACGGCGGCGTCCATGGAGCAACTCTCCAGCACGGTGAAGCAGAACTCGGACAACGCACGCCAGGCGAATCAATTGGCGCAAAGCGCTTCCACCGTGGCGGTGCAAGGTGGCGATGTCGTAGGCCAGGTGGTCGAGACCATGAAAGGCATCAACGACAGCAGCAAGAAGATTGCCGACATCATCAGCGTCATTGACGGCATTGCCTTCCAGACCAATATCCTGGCGCTGAACGCGGCGGTGGAAGCGGCGCGCGCCGGTGAACAAGGGCGCGGCTTTGCCGTGGTCGCCAGCGAGGTGCGTAGTCTGGCCGGGCGCAGTGCCGAGGCCGCCAAGGAAATCAAGGCCTTGATCTCGGCCAGTGTGGAGCGTGTGGAACAAGGCACGGCGCTGGTGGATCAGGCCGGGGTGACGATGCAGGAAGTGGTGACTTCGATCCGCCGCGTGACCGACATCATGGGTGAGATCAGTGCCGCAAGTGTGGAGCAGTCGCAGGGGGTGAGCCAGGTTGGCGAAGCCGTCACACAGATGGACCAGGCCACGCAGCAGAACGCGGCACTGGTGGAGCAGAGTGCGGCGGCCGCGAACGCGCTCAAGGGCCAGGCCCAGCAACTGGTGGATGCCGTGGCGGTGTTCAAGCTCTCGGACGGTGCAACGCGTACCGTGTCGTCCGCCGCCTCCTATGCTGCGGCGCCGACACCGCGCCCCAATCCCATCAAAGCGGGGAAAAGCACTGGCTCCACGGCGAAACCCGCATCCATGCCGCGTGTGAGCGCTGCTGCGCATGCAGCGCCAAAGCCAGCTCCCGCCGCAACTGCACCCAAAGCTCCGCCCAGAGCGGCGCCCAAGGCGGCTATCACGGCCACCGCATCCTTGCCCGCCCCCAAGCTCAAGGCGGCTGCCGCGGGAGGCGATGACGACTGGGAGTCGTTCTAAGGCGAGGCTCTAAAGCCTTTGCCCAGGCCTCGTGAAAGGGCGCCATGCGCCGCATAATCGGCGCATGGACGATATTGTCAGACAGGCGATGGCCAAGTGGCCCCATGTGCCGAATTGCTACGGTTGGCTGGGGCTAGATGTACGTGGCAACTGGTACATGCGCGACGATAGGGTGCAAGCGCTGGGCAGTTTTGCCAGCGGTGTGCCGGGCAGCAAAGGCTCGCTGCTGCAGCACGAAAAACTGATCGAGTTCATTCAGCGCAATTACGAAGCCGATGACGTCGGCCGCTGGTACTTCCAGAATGGGCCGCAGCGGGTCTATGTCGAGCTGGCACGCACGCCGCTGGTGTGGCGGCTGCAGTCAGATGGTGCCGTAATCAGCCATACCGGGCGCCAGGCTCAGGTGCAGCAGTGTGTTGTAGACGCTGAAGGCCTGCTTTATCTGCAAACCGATCTGGGTTTTGGCCTGGTGCACACACAAGATGTGTTGTTGGCGGCCGATTGGATTGAGCAGGGGAAATGGCAGCCACGCGAGATGCTGGCGGCCGATCTTCCGCAGCAATTTGACTATGTGCTGAGCCCCCAGGCGCAAGTCGATCAGGCCTAGGCAGCTGCAGCGCAAAAAAAAACCGGCCATGCAGCCGGTTTTTTTTATGCCCTGAGGCGGGTTTACTGGACGCGCATTATTTGGCTGCGGCCACTGGCGTGGCGCCGGAGGCCGCCGGTGCCGCTGCCGACGCCCCATCTGCGGGTGCTGCCGCAGGTTTCGAGGGCACTGGGAACTTGCCACCTGCGGCGTTGGCCATGTAGACCACGGCACGGCCGATTTCCAGATCTTCGAAGTCGCCGCCACCTTGTGCGGCCATGGCGCCTTTGCCCTTCAGCGCGGAGTGCAGCAAGGCCTCGTAACCCGTGGAGATGCGGGTGGTCCAGGCGGCAGCATCGCCCAGCTTAGGCGCACCGGCCACGCCAGCCGCATGGCAGGTTGTGCATTGGGCTTTGAAGACTTCTTCACCGGATTTGAGTTCGCGGTTGGCATCGCGGATTTCGACCATGCCGACCTTTTGCAGGCGGACGTTGGCGGCTGCAACGCGCTCTTGTTCGGACAGACCACCCAATCCCACCGAACTGCCATCACCCATGCCGCCGGGCTTGTAGGCCGAGACCACGAAGAACACCAGGCCAATGATCAGAAAAATTGGAACGACGAAAGAAAAGAAAACCGAAATCAGCAGTTGTTTCGGGTTTTTGATAGGGCCGGTATGGGCTTCATCTGCCGCATGATCGTGTGGGGAATCGCTCATGTTGTCCTCAATTATTATGGGGGCTCTACTACTGTTTTTGATTATAGCGACGGCCCTCATAGGCTGTTTTTGATCCTTGGCGGATCAAAGACAGCACAACGGGTTCACGGTCTACTGGTGCTCCAATAGACCGTGAACCCGTTCTGAGGACGCCCAGCCAAGTGTAGGGCCAGGCGGGCTGCGGAGGTGGCTTTAAGAGGCCGGGTTTTCCGCAACAGACTTGGCTTGCGGGGCTGGTGGTGGTTCGGTCCACCCGCCACCCAAGGCCTTGTACAACTCCACCTGGTTCAGCAATTGGCTCTGCTGCGTCTGGACCGCGGCCAACTGCGAGGTGAACAGCGTGCGTAACGCCACCTGCAAATCGAGGTAGCTGGCCACGCCGCCTTTGTAGCGCAGATCCGACAGCTTATAAGTGGCTTCGTCGGCTGCCACCTGGGCGCGCAGTGCGCGTAGCTGTTCATTAAAGGTTGCCTGACCGGCCAGGGCATCCGCGACTTCGCGGAAGGCGGTCTGAATGGCCTTCTCGTACTGGGCCTGCGCAATCGCACGGCCTGCATTGGCCGAGTCCAGGTTGGCCTGGTTGCGGCCGGCGTCGAAGATCGGCAGCATCAGCTGCGGCGCCACGGTGAAGCCCCAAGTACCACCCGAGAACAAGTCGTTGAAGTGTGAACTGGCGGTGCCAGCACCCACGGTGAGCGAGATGTTCGGGAAGAATGCGGCCCGCGCGGCGCCGATGTTGGCGTTGTTGGCCAGCATGACCTGTTCGGCCTGGCGGATGTCGGGGCGGCTCAACAGCACGTCCGACGGCAGACCCGGCGGCAAGGTATTGACCAGTTGGGTGTTGCCCAGGGAAGCGTTGGCGGAGAGTTCTCCCAGCGCCCCTAGTGGTTGGCCGACCAGCAGGCTCAGCGCGTTGCGGTCTTGTGCTGTCAGGCGTGTCAGGCGCGCGCGTTCGGCGCGAGCGGTTTCCGTCAGCGATTGCGCTTGGCGCAAGTCGAGTTCGGAGGCTACGCCGTTGTCGAAACGCAGCTTGGCGAGTTTTTCCGATTCGATCCGGCTGTTCACCGTCTGCTCGGTCAGGTCCAGGAGTTCGCGGTCGGCCAGCAGCGCGATGTATCCGCCCGCTACCGACGCAATCAGGCTGATCTGCGCGCTCTTGCGCGCTTCCTCGGTGGCCAGGTACTGGGCCAAGGCGGCTTCCTTGAGGCTTGCCACGCGGCCGAAGAAGTCCAGCTCCCAGCTGGACGTGACCAGGCCCACGCTATAGGTGGCGCTGTTGCTGCTGGTGACCTTTTGGCCGCTGGCGCCCAGATTGACGGTGGGGAACTGGTCTGCCCGTTTGATCTGAAATTGCGCGCGTGCTTGCTCTATGTTGAGCACCGCCACACGCAGGTCGCGGTTGTTTTGCAGTGCGGTTTCAATCAGCCGTTGCAGTTGCGGATCGGTGAAGAAAGACTGCCACGGCACCTCGGTGGGCGCCTTGCCAGGCGCGGCGACGGTCATGCCTGCCGCCTCGGCAGGCCACTGGCCGGCCACGGGTGCGGCCGGGCGTTCGTAGGTGGGGATCATCGAGCAGCCGCTCAAAAAAGCGGCCGCTGCCAGACTCAGAATGCTTAACTTACTCATGGCTACCGACTCCGGTATGTTTGGCGTGCTCGGCGTAGATTTCCGCCTGGCGCGCGCTGCCCTTGAAAACACTGCGGATCAGCACAAAGAAGATCGGCACAAAAATCACCGCCAGGATGGTGCCGGTGATCATGCCGCCCAGCACCGCCGAGCCGATGGCACGTTGGCTGGCCGAGCTGGCGCCGCTGGCAATGGCCAAGGGCAGCACACCCAGCATGAACGCCATCGACGTCATGATGATCGGACGGAAGCGCAGGTGGGCGGCCTCGAGCGCTGCTTCGATCACGCCCTTGCCTTGGGCCTGTAGATCCTTGGCAAACTCAATGATCAAAATCGCGTTCTTGGCCGACAAACCAATGATGGTGACCAGTCCCACCTGGAAGTAGACGTCGGCCGCGTACGAGCGCGACCAGGTCGCCAGCAGCACGCCCAGCACACCCAGCGGCACGACCAGAATCACCGACATCGGGATAGACCAGCTTTCATACAGCGCGGCCAGGCACAGGAACACCGCCAGGATGGCGAAGCCGTAGAGCACCACGGCTTGCGAGCCGGCGAGCTTTTCTTCGCGCGACAGCGCCGTCCACTCGTAGCCGAAGCCCGGTGGCAGCTGTGCGGCCAGACGTTCCATTTCGGCCATGGCGGCTCCGCTGCTGTAGCCGGGTGCACCAGCGCCTTCAATACGCATGGCGGGGTAGCCGTTGTAGCGCACGGTCTGCATAGGGCCGGTGATCCAGCGCGTCGAGGCGAAGGACGACAGTGGCACGGCCTGGCCGGTGTTGTTCAGCGCATTGATCTTCAGCAGATCTTGCGGCTGCATGCGGTCTTTTGCGTCGGCTTGCACCACCACACGTTGCAGACGGCCCTGATTCGGGAAGTCGTTGACGTAGCTGGAGCCCAGCGCCGTAGAAAGCGCGCTGTTGATGGCACTGAAGCTCACGCCCAGTGCGTTGGCCTTGTCGCGGTCAATGTCGATCTGCAGCTGGGCCGCATCTTCCAGCCCGTTGGGGCGCACTTGCGTGAGGATGGGGCTCTTAGAGGCCATGCCCAGCAGTTGGTTGCGGGCCGCGAGCAGGGCGTCGTGGCCCAGGCTGGCGCGGTCTTGCAAACGGAAGGTGAAGCCGCTGGAGGTGCCCAGTTCGGGAATCGCCGGTGGGCTCAGCGGGTAGATGAACGCATCACGAATGCCAGACAGTGCACCGAAGGCCCGACCCGCGATGGCCGAAGCCTGGTGTTGCGGTTCGTGGCGTTCGTCCCAGTCCTTCAAGGTCACGAAGGCCAGGCCTGCGTTCTGCCCGGTACCCGAGAAGCTGAAGCCCAGCACACCGACCATGCTCTGCACTTCGGGCTGCTTGAGGATGTAGTCCTCGACCTGGGCCATCACCTTGCTGGTGCGCTCTTGCGTGGCGCCCGGCGGCAACTGCACGTTGATGATCAGGTTGCCCTGGTCTTCATCGGGCAGGAACGAGGTCGGCAGGCGGTTGTAGACCAGCACCACCGCAGCCACCAGTGCCGCGTAGATGATCATGTAGCGGCCGGCCTTTTTCAGCAGGCGCGCGACAAAGCCTTCATATGACTTGGCGGTGCGCGAGAAGCCACGGTTGAACCAGCCGAAGAAACCTTTCTTCTCGTGGTGGTGGCCTGCCTCGACCGGCTTGAGCAGCGTGGCGCACAAGGCCGGCGTGAGCGACAGCGCCAGGAACGCGGAGAACGCGATCGACACCACCATCACCGCCGAGAACTGGCGGTAGATATTGCCCACCGAGCCGGAGAAGAAAGCCAGCGGCACAAACACGGCGATCAGCACCACCGTCACACCAATGATGGCGCCGGAGATCTGGCCCATGGCCTTGCGTGTGGCCTGCAGCGGCGGCAAACCTTCTTCGCTCATGATGCGTTCGACGTTTTCGACCACCACAATCGCATCGTCCACCACGATACCGATCACCAGCACCATGCCGAACATGGTCAGCACGTTGATCGAGAAGCCCAGGGCCAGCAGTGCCGAGAACGTGCCCAAAAGGGCCACCGGCACCACGATGGATGGAATCAGCGTGTAGCGGATGTTCTGCAGGAACAGGAACATCACCAGGAACACCAGCACGATGGCCTCTATCAGCGTGTGCGCCACCTTCTCGATGGAGATGCCAACGAAGCGTGAGCTGTCGTAAGGTACGTTGAACGACACACCATCCGGGAAGAACTTTTGCAGTTCGGCCATGCGTGTCTTGACCAGCTTGGCCGTGGCCATGGCGTTGCCCGAGGGCGACAGCTGGACACCGATGCCCACGGCCGGTTGGCCGTTCAGGCGCGCGCTGGTGGAGTAGCTTTGTGCACCGAGTTCGATGCGGGCCACGTCCTTCAGGCGCACTTGCGAGCCGTCAGCATTGGCGCGCAGCACGATGTTGCCGAATTGCTCGACCGTGCTGAGCTGGCCGCTGACCACCACCGTGGCGCTGATGCCCTGGCCGCTGATGTTGGGCAGGTCGCCAATGGTGCCCGAAGCCACCTGGGCGTTCTGGCCGCTGATGGCGGTGTTGACGTCGGCCGTGGAGAGCTTGTAGCCCACCAGCTTGGCCGGGTCTATCCAGATGCGCATGGCGTGTTCGGTGCCGAACAACTGCGCCTGGCCCACGCCCGAAGTCCGTTGGATTTCCGGCAGGATGTTGCGCGAGGCGTAGTCGCCCAGCGCATTGGTGTCGACATCCGGGTTGGTGGACGACAACATCACAAACAACAGGAAGTTGTTGCGTGACTTGTCGACACGCACACCTTGTTGTGTCACGGCCGATGGCAGGCGCGGCGTGGCACGCGACAAGCGGTTCTGCACGTCCACCTGCGCCAGGTCGGCGTTGGTGCCGGGCTCGAAGCTCAGCGTCAGCGAACCGGTGCCGTCGGCTTGCGCCACGGCTTCCATGTAGATCATGCCGGGCGAGCCGTTCATTTCGCGTTCGATCACACTCAGCACGCTTTGCTCCAGCGTCTGCGCCGAGGCGCCTGGGTAGGCGACGTTGATCACGATGGCGGGCGGCGCCACGGGTGGGTATTGCGCCACCGGCAGTTGCGTGATGGAGATCACCCCCATCACGATGATGAACAGCGAAACCACCCACGCAAAAATCGGGCGGTCGATAAAAAACTTTGCCATGCTGCGGGCTCCTTACTTGCTGGCAGCCGCCGTGGCCGCTGAGGCGGCGGGGGCTTTGGCAGCAGTTGGTGCAGCTGCACCCGCAGCCGCCGCGGAGGCGTCGGCGGGTTGCCATGGCACGGGCTTCACCGGGGCGTCGCCGCGCAGCTTCTGGAAGCCGTCGACCATCACCTGGTCGCCGTCTTTCAGGCCGTCGACCACCACCCAGTTATTGCCCTTGGCCGAACTGATCTTCACCTTGCGTGGGGCGACCTTGCCGTCGGCGCCCACCACCATCACGCTGTCGCCCTTGTTGCCACGGGTGACGGCTTGCTGGGGAACAGGGAAGGCGTTGGCGGCTTGTGATTGCTCCAGGCGTACACGCACATAAAGGCCAGGCAACAGCAGGCCCTTGGGGTTGGGCACTTCGGCGCGCAGTGTGATCTGGCCCGTGTTGGCGTCGACCGTCAGGTCCGAGAACAGCAGGCGGCCGGCTTGGGCGTATTCGCCCTGGCCGTCCAGAATGATGCGCACGCTGGCGGCTTCGGCGCCGGGGGCGCGCTTGAGTTGGCCGCTTTCCAGGCCACGGCGCAGCGCCAACACTTCACCAGCCGATTGCGTGAAGTTCACGTACATCGGGTTGATTTGCTGAATCACGGCCAGGGCCGTGGCTTCACCCTGGCCGACCAGGGCACCTTCGGTGACCAGCGCACGGCCAATGCGGCCGGAGATAGGCGCGGTGACCTGGCTGTAGTCCAGATTGATCTTGGCGGTCTGCACGGCGGCCTTGCCCACGGCCACGCTGGCTTCGGCTTGTGCGGCGGCGGCCACGGCGTTCACGTAGTCTTGTTTGCTGATGGCATTGGCTTCCACCAGCGGCTTGTAGCGCTCGGCCAAGGCGGTGGCTTGCTGCAGGTTCGCTTGCGCACTGGCCAGCGAGGCCTGCGCACTCTGGTAAGAGGCGGCATACGGTGCCGAGTCGATGGCAAAAAGCGTTTGGCCGGCCTTCACATCGCTGCCCTCGGCGAACAGGCGCTTTTGCAAAATGCCAGCGGCGCGGGCACGCACTTCGGCCACGCGCGAGGCTTCCAGGCGGCCTGGCAACTCGTTGACCAGGTCGACTTCACCCAACTTGACGGTGACGACGCCGACTTCGGCCGGCGGAGGCGCGCCGCCGCCAGCTTGGGCACCACCTTCCCCACTCTTTTGGCCGCAGGCTGCGAGCAAGGCCGCAGCGGCCAACACGGATGGGACTAAAAGCAGGCCACGGATGGACTGCAGCGTAAGACGCTGTGGGGTGCGTTGGAGAGACATGCAATTCCTTCCGGGGGAAACAAGCAACGGGAAAACAGGCAGAAAGCGAAAGAGGCGGCGACCACAGGGGTCACATGCGAACCCCAAATAGTACCGAAATCACGTGATGTTTTGTATACATACACTGATGAATGTATAATAGCAGAATTCCATCAAAGTAGTAACAAACCCTAGGTAAATGGCGCGCCGCACAAAAGAAGACGCTCAGGCCACGCGAGACCGCTTGCTCGACGAGGCGGAATTGGTGTTCCACGCCAAGGGTGTGTCGCGCAGTTCGCTTGCCGAAATCGCGGAAAACGCCGGTCTTACGCGTGGCGCCATTTATTGGCATTTCAAGGACAAGGCGGATTTGTTCAATGCCATGATGGACCGCGCCACATTGCCATTGGAAAACGCCTTGCAATTGGTCGGAGCCGAGCCCGGAGTGGATCCGCTGGAGGCTTTACGCGCCACCCTGGCGAACACTTGGCAACGTATGTTGCACGACGTGCAGTTGCGCCGCGTGTTTGATGTGGCAGTACACCAGGTGGAATATGTAGAAGAGTTGCGTGCCGTGCGCGAGCGCCACCATGCGGTGCGTGAGCAGTGCCTGGCGGACTTTCGCCGCGCCATTGAAGCCGGAGCGCAATGGCGCGGTGTGCAACTGCAGATGCCCGCCGCCCTGGCCGCACGTGGGCTGCAAACCCTTGCTTGGGGCTTGATCCAGGACTGGCTGCTCGATACCGAGGCGTTTGACCTGGTGGAAGTGGGAACTGTTGCGCTGCAGATCTACCTGAGCGGATTGGGCTTGGGTGAGCCGTATCCGGCCGCGAAGAAGCTTGTCGACAAGCCCTAGATCGGTGATGGCTTGGACCCGGTGGCCGCGACCGTCGAGTCCAGCGCCTCCACCGGGTGCCCCGCCGCAGTCCAGGCCTCCAGCCCGCCGGCCAAGGGATGAACCTTCTTGCGGCCGCGCGCCAGCAGTAGTTGCGCGCCTTGCACGGCCGAGGCTTCATTCGGGCAATTGCAATACAGCACCACGTCCGCGTCATCGGGGAAATTGAGCGCCACGCTTTCGCGCAATTCCTGCAAGCTGTATGAGTACGCACCCGGAATGCGCTGCGGCGCCATGGCCAGCCCGGTGCTGCCGCGTACATCAACCACGACCGGCGCCGGCGACTGCTGCTGCATGCTGCGCAGTTGGGCCACGGTAATACGTGGCATCTCCAGCGCTTGCAGCGCACGTCGGCGCCGCCAGTGGCGCACCAGCACCACGCCCAAGACCAATGCAACTGCCACGGCCGCCACACCACCGGCCTGGGCCAGACTCAGCAGAATGGTTTGCACCTGGGTGTTGAAGAACCAGCCCAGCGCCAAAAAGCCGCCCGACCAGATCGCCGCCGAGAGCAACTCGAACCACAAGAACCGTGGCAAGGACATGCCCAAAGCGCCCAGCAGCGGCGGCGCAATCAGCGACACGCCGGGCACGTATTTGGCCGTGATCAAGGACGCGCCACCCCAGCGCTGTATCAACGACTGGCTTTGCTGCACACAGGTGTCGGGCGACATGGAGATGCGGCATAACAGGCGCAGAATCCGTTGCCCATATCTGCGGCCGGCGTAAAACCAGGCGCCGTCGCCTATCAGATTGCCGATGAGCGCGGCCACCAGCACATCTGCCAGCGGCACCAGGTCGACGGCAATCAAGCTGCCAGCCACCACCAGCAAGGGCGCGGCCGGCACCGGCAAACCAATACGCGCCGCCGCCGTGGCCAGAAAAACCGCCACAGCCGACTGCGCCGTGATCAACGCCATGAAGTCAAACATGCGGGGAGCCCAGTGTTTTCGTAAAAGTCAGGTGTATGCCCATGAATCCGTGAATGCTAACCCGCCGACAAAAAAGCCGGATGCTTGCAGGCAAGCATCCGGCGCGTCTGGCAGTCGGTTGTGGTTTAGGTCGCGACGGGGCTGGGGCTGCGCCCCTGGAGTACATCGGCCACCACAGGCGCGAGCCAGCGTGCAAACACCCACGCATTTAGCGCGCCAAGCAAGCCCCAGAACGACAAGGACAGCCAGGTGGTCGCCCAGACAAATTGGCGTGCCAGCTCGGCCATCTGCGCGTGGGCCTCTCCGCTGAAGCCGGCCAGCGCATCCGCACTGTGCTGCGGTGCGCCCAGCACAAAGGGCAAGGCCAGCAATACCGCGGCCAGCGCAAACTTCCAGCTGCGTGTGCCAAAGGCGACGGCCGCGCAAGCCAGCGCCGAGCAGACCACTGCCAACACCCACCAGGCTTGGCGCGCCTGCAAAGCGGCGGCGTCCATGCCAGGCAATTCGGCGTGTAACCCGAGCGACGGCCAGAAATGCAAGCTCAGCCAACCCGACGCTGCCACCGCAAACGCGAGCTTGATGCTGTTGGACTCGCGCATTGATTTCACGGCCCGGCGATAAGCCCAAAAGCCCATGGCTGCCAGTGCCAGCAAGGCCATGCTGAAGGCATGCAGCACATTCGCGACCCAGGTCCAGAAGCCGCGTTCAAAACCTTGGGCAGGTGACCATTCGTCAGCGCTGCCATGGTCGTGGGCCGCGCCGTCGGCGTGGGTGTGTGAGGTGGTGGTCGCATCGGCCGCGACGGGCGCGGCCACAGCTTCGGTCTTGCTCTCCTCAAACACTTCGGCGGCCAGGATCAGCGGCACGGTTTGCAGGCGTTGCAGCACGCTCTGTGCGCTGCCCAGCAACAAGGCTACGCCCAGCGCACACCAGATCAGACGTTGGAACAGCATGTTTGCCCCCTCAGTGGCAAGGTTTGACTGTGACGTGGCGCACGTCGTGTGCGGCGTTGTGCAGCAACGGGCTCTCGGCAAAGGCCACGCCATACAACATCACCAGGCCCAGGCTGACGGCGCCGGCCAATTGCCAGGTGATGCTGGTGGTGCGAGCCGTATCGCCAGCGGATGAAGGGGTAGTGGAGGAAGAAGGAGCTGTCATGTTGAATACCTTGTTGGCAATGCAATGCAATGAAGTGGTGGAGCGGCAACTGAAAGTGATGTGTGGGTCTGCTTTTCTAAGGCCTTTCTGCTTGGATGGTTAGCTGCGCCGCAGCAAGTAGGTGTCCATGATCCAGCCATGGGCCGCGCGAGCGGCTTGGCGTTGTTGCTGAATCTGGGCGCTGACCTGGGTCAAGGGGCCGCTGATGCAAAGTTGCTCGGGCATGCCCAGGTAGGCGCCCCACCAGATGTCCACGCCCTCGGGCGCGATCTGGCTGAAGCTGCATTCCCCATCCAGCATCACGGCGATGCTGTCCACACCGGCGGGCCAGCCCTGGGTGCGCAGCTGCCGTCCGGTGGTGATGGTGACGGGCGCGTTGATCTCGTTGAGCGGGATGGCATGGGCGGCAGTGAGTGCCTGCAAAGCGGTGATGCCCGGCACCACCGTCACGTGTATGGAAAGATGCTGGCGCAGGCGCTCGGTGATGCGCAGCGTGCTGTCGTACAGGGAGGGGTCGCCCCACACCAGCAGGGCCAAGCGCCCACCATCGGGTAGCTGCTGGGCGATGTGGCCCAGCCACACCGTGGCAATGGCGTCGTGCCAGCGGTCCACACCCGCGTGGTAGTCGGCGCCTGTGCTGTCGCCCGGGTCCCGCACGGGCATGTTGAACTCCACCACCCGCGTCTGGGGGTTGGTGATCACGGCCGCGCACAAGGCGTGGCGCAACTCGGCCAGGTCGGCTTTGTTGCCACTTTTGCGCGGCACCAAAATCAAGTCGGTGGTATTGAGTGCCGCCACACCTTGGCGCGTGATGTGATCCGGGTTGCCGGTGCCTATGCCGACGAGGCTGAGTTCAATCATGGTGTTTTTAGGCATCAGGCTCGCCGGGAAAGCGCGGCGCTGTGCCCACGGGGCGGTAACGCCGGTCGTAGTCTTCGGCGTAGAGGCGGCTCTTGGCGAAGTCCTCAGCGCCCAGGGTGTGGCCGACCAGGATCAGCGCGGTGCGCTCCATGCTGTCGCCCACAGCGGCTTCTATCGTTGCCAGCGTGCCGCGCACCACACGTTCATCTGGCCAACTGGCGCGCCACACCACGGCCACGGGGCAGTCGGGTCCGTAGTGCGGCGTGAGTTCGCCCACCACACGCGGCAACACATGGATGGACAGGTGGATAGCGAGCACCGCGCCGGTGGTGGCAAAGTTCGCCAAGGATTCAGATTCGGGCATGGCCGATGCGCGGCCCGAGGTGCGGGTGAGCACCACCGACTGCGTGAGCCCGGGCAAGGTCAACTCGGCGCCCAGCGTGGCCGCTGCCGCCGCAAACGACGGCACACCTGGCGTGACGGTGTAGGGAATGCCGGATTCGCGCAGTGCGCGCAGTTGCTCACCCATGGCCGACCACACCGACAGGTCGCCCGAATGCAGCCGCGCCACATCCTGCCCGGCGGCATGGGCGCTGGTGATCTCGGCCATGATCTGGGCCAGCGACAGTGCTGCCGTGTTGACCTTGTGGGCGCCCGGCGGGCAGTGGGCCAATACACCTTCGGGTACCAGCGAGCCGGCGTACAGACAAACCGGGCTGGCGGCGATCAGGTCACGGCCGCGCAAGGTGAGCAGGTCGGGGGCGCCGGGGCCGGCGCCAATGAAGTGAACAGTCATGAGTTTCTACTTTCTGCAATAGCCGCAATAGCCGCGGTCGCTGTGCCGTCAGCTGCCTGGCAGCGCCTGGCCAGCAGCCACGCGCCCGGCCCGGCACCTGCAAGGGCCGAGGCTTCCGAGAGACTGCGCTGGCCGTAACGCGCCGGCACGGCCGCGCTGGGTGCGGCGTTTTGTGAAGCGAGCAATACCAAGGGAATGGCGAGGATGGGGAGATTCAGTTCGGCAGCCAACTGGGTGAAGGCGGGCGCATGGGCCTTGTCTTCGGCCGTGGCCAGTGCCGTCAAGGCGGGGGTTTTGGGACAGGTGGATGATGCGTTGGTGAGGGCAGCGTGCAAGGCTGCGCGCAACGAGGCTGTGGTCGCCGCACGGCGGAACCCAAGGCCAGCGATACATGTGTGATTTGCGTTCATAACAGCGCGCTCCACTGCACCAATGGCCTGCTTGGCACCCAGCCGCGCATACGGCCCAAGGGCGCCGAGTGGGCCAGTTCAATACGCAGCAGCTCGCCACCATGGCGCGCCTGTAGTTGCAGCAGCAAGACTTCGGTTTCCAGCGTGACGGCGTTGACCACCAAACGGCAAGCGTGCGGCGCCAAGGCCTTCAACGCGTTGAACAGGGTCTCATCAAATCCACCACCGACAAAAATGGCTTGAGGCTGGGCAAGGCCTGCGAGCATTTCCAGGGCTTGACCGTGCACCACCGTCAGCGCCTGCGCCAAACCATAAGCTTGCACATTGGTGTGGATGTTTTGCACACGTGCCGCGTGTTGCTCCACGGCCGTGGCCAGGCCGCCGGCCAGGCACCACTCCACCGCGATCGAGCCCGAGCCCGCGCCCAGATCCCACAGGTGTTGGCCCGGGCGTGGCGCCAAGGCCGCGAGGGTGATGGCGCGTACCGGGGCCTTGGTGATCTGGCCGTCGTGCGCAAAGTCGGCGTCGGGCCGGCCTGGGCTGCGTGCGATGCCTGCTGCCCCCGTCACTTCGATGGCCAGCGCCACGGGGGCTTTTACATCGGCGAGCGCAAAGTCTTGCGCCGTGCTGTGGCGCACACGCTCGTTCGGCCCACCCAGCGCTTCCAGCACCCAGAGCGGGCTGCTACCAAAGCCAAGGGCCGTCAGCCACTGTGCGTATTCGCCCACCGCCGCACCATCGCGCAGCAGGCATATCAAGCGCTGGCCGGCGTGCAGTGCGTTGCGGCTGTGGGCAAATGCGGTGGCGTGCAGGCCTAAGCAATGTGTGGCCTCCAGGCGCCAGCCCAGGCGTGCGGCAGCCAGTGAAAAAGTGGAGGCGGCGGGGTAGGCCGTCCATTCCTCGGGCGGCAGATGCGCCGACAGGCTGCCACCCGCGCCAAACCAGAACGGATCACCCGAAGCCAACACCGCCACACGTTGCCCACGCAGTGCCAGCACCGGCGCCACGTCAAACGGCAGCGGCCAGGCCCGGCCACGGCTGCCCACTTGCGCCAGTGCCAAATGGCGCGGGCCGCCAAACACATGCTGGGCTTGCTGCAGTGCCAGGCGGCTACCATCCGACATGCCGGCCAGACCATCTTCTCCCATGCCAATAATCGACAACCAGGGTTCAAAAACTTCAGACATACGGCGTGTCCTCGTGTTGGGCGGCACGACCGAGGCCAGCCAGTTGGCGCGCGCCTTGGCGGATGCACACATCGACGCCATCTTTTCTTACGCCGGCCGCGTGGCGGCACCGCTGGCCCAGCCCATTCCCACACGTGTGGGCGGCTTTGGCGGGGCCGAGGGCTTGCAGGCTTGGCTGGCCGCAGAACACATCAGCCATGTGGTGGACGCCACCCATCCGTTCGCCGCACAAATGAGCCGCAACGCCGTGGCCGCCTGTGCCGCGGCGGGTGTGCCCTTGCTGGCGCTGGAACGTCCCGCGTGGCTGGCACAAGCCGGTGACGATTGGCGCCATGTGGCCGATATCGAGGGCGCGGTGGCCGCTTTGCCAGCGCAGGCTGCGCGGGTGTTTCTGGCCATAGGCCGGCAACACGTAGCGCCCTTTCTGGCGTGTGTGCAGCATTGGTTTCTGCTGCGCCTGGTCGACCCCGCGCCCGAGTTGCACCTGGACCACGGCGAGGTGCTGCGGGCGCGCGGCCCGTTCACCGCCGAGAGCGACACCCGCCTGATGCAAACCCACGGCATCACACACATCGTCGCCAAGAACGCCGGGGGCGCGGGCGCCGAAGCCAAGCTGCTGGCCGCGCGTGCCTTGGGCCTGCCGGTGATCTTGATTGACCGGCCTGTTGTGCCCGCACGCGCAACCGTGGGCAGCGTGGCCGAAGTCTTGGCTTGGCTTGGCGCTCATAGGGCAGACCTCGGGGTGTAGACAAACCTGCCGACGCGGCGCGTGGCTGAGTTGCCCACAATCACCACCGTGCGCATGTCGGCCATGTCGGCCGTGGCTTCCGCCAATGTCACGGTGTGTATGTGTTCCTCTGGCGTGGACACGGCGCGCGCAAAAATGATCAGGCGCTCGGGTCCACACACCTCACGCAGTATCTGCAAGATGCGGCCAAAGGTTTCGGGCCGGCTGGCCGAGCGCGGGTTGTAGAAGGCCATGGCGAAGTCGGCCCCGGCGGCCGCGCGCACCCGCGTTTCGATCAGGCTGGCGGGCTTGAGGTTGTCGCTGAGGTTGATGGTGCAGAAGTCGTGGCCCAGCGGCGCACCGGCCTTGGCTGCCGCCGCCAGCATGGCGGTGATGCCGGGCAGGATGCGGATGTCGAGTGGGTGCCATAGCGGCTCACCTTCTAGCGCTTCCATCACGGCCGCTGCCATGGCAAACACACCGGGGTCGCCGGATGAGACCACCACCACCTTGCGGCCGGCTGCGGCCATGGTGAGTGCGGCGCGTGCGCGGTCGAGTTCCACACGGTTGTCCGATGCATGCAGTGTCAGCCCGTCGCGCGGGGCGATGCGGCGCACGTAGGGGATGTAGCCCACCACGTCGGTGGCATAGGCCAATGCGCTGCTCACTTCGGGGGTGATGAGTTGTGTGTCGCCCGGGCCCAGGCCCGCAATGCAAAGCCAGCCGCTCATGCTGGCACCTCAGCGGTTATTTCGGGGCGGCGGCCGCGCCCATGCACCAGCACGATGGCGAAGTAGGGGCAGTCGCTGCCGTCCACGTCGGCCAGCGGCACGACACGTTGGCCGGGCATGGTGCCGCGTTCCACCAGCCAGGCTTGCTGCAGGCGGCCGGTGTCGCTCAAGGCGCGGCGCACACGGGGCAGATTGCGGCCGGTCTTCATGATCACCAGGGCGTCGGCGGTTTGCATGTGGCGCACCAGGTCGGCTTCGGGCAGCGTGCCCATCAGCACCGTCATCACGTCGTCGCCCCAGGTGAAGGGGGTTTGGATGCTGTTCCAGCAGCCCACCATGCCGGGAATGCCGGGAATCACTTCCACCGTGGCGCGGCCTTGCAGGCGGGTGTGCAGGTGCATGAACGAGCCGTAGAAAAGCGGGTCACCCTCGCATAACACCACCACGTCCTGTGTGCGCGCCAGGTCGGCCAGGCGTGTGGCCCATTCGTCGTAGAACGTGGCCAGGCTGTGGTTGTATTCGGGGCTGTCGAAGGCCAGCTCGGTGGTCACCGGGTACTCCATGGGGTATTCGGTCACGCCCGGCGCCAGCATGTGCTCAACGATGCGGCGCGCCTGGCCGGGCCGGCCCATCTTGCGAAAGTAGGCCACGTGTTGTGCGCTGCGGATGCTGCGGTCGGCGCGCACACTCATCAGGTCGGGATCGCCAGGGCCCAGGCCGGCGCAGAGGATGCGGCCCATTAAATCTCCCTCCGGCTGGCCAGCGCGTTGATGGCCGCCACAGTGATGGCCGAGCCGCCCAGCCGCCCTTGCACCACCATAGCGGGCACCGGGGGCGCGGCCCACAGCGCGGCCTTGGATTCCACCGCACCCACAAAACCGACCGGGCAGCCGATGATGGCCGCCGGGCGTGGGCAGTTGGGGTCTTGCAGCATGTTCAGCAGATGGAACAGGGCCGTGGGTGCATTGCCTATCGCCACCACGGCACCTGCCAAATGCGGGCGCCACAACTCCAGCGCGGCGGCGCTGCGCGTGTTGCCCATGCTTTTGGCGAGCGCCGGCACGGCCTCGTTTTGCAAAGTGCAGATGACCTGGTTTTGCGCGGGCAGGCGTGTGCGGGTGATGCCTTCGCTCACCATGCGCACATCACACAGGATGGGCGCACCGGCTTCGAGCGCGGCGCGCGTGGCCTCGGCCATGCCGGGGCTGAAGTGCACATGGGCTTCCAGCCCCACCATGCCGGTGGCGTGCACCATGCGCACCACCGCAGCTTCTTCAACGGGGGTAAAACGTGCCAGGTCCGCTTCAGCGCGGATGATGGCAAACGATTGGCGGTAGATGGCAGAGCCATCGGTTTCATATTCGTGGCGCATGCGACAAGTGTTGGAGATGAGAGGCCACCGCCGCAGCATCGAGTGCGCGCCAGGTGGGCGCAGATGCGGCGGTGCCGTGGGGAATGAGGTTAAAGCCAGTGGCCGTGGCCACCAGCGTGAGGGTGGCGCCGGGGTGCGCGCAGCCCTTGCTGCAGCCCGACACGTGCAGCACCTGGCCGTGTGGCACCAGCGCGGCCCAGTCGCGTGCGAACACGCGTGTGGCGCCAGCAGCCTGGCTGCAGCCCGGCGCGCCGGTGCAGGCGGCCACGCGCAGGCGTGCGTCGTTGTCTTGGGTGATCAGGCCATCGAGCGCGGGCAGTTGTGGCAGACCTTCAATCAACAGGCTGCGCCAGGGCGTGATGCGTAGCGGCCCTAACGCGCCCAGAGCGGCCAGGGTTTCTGCAGGCAACTGGCCGAACTCAAAACCCACGACGCAGCCTTGTGGCACCAGGCCCAAGGGTGGCGCTGTGGGTGTGAGGTTGCGGCGCGGCACGGTGCTGAAGCGTGGCGGCAATGTGCTGTTGGTGAGCAGCGCTGCCATGCGGCCACGCCCCGCTTGTACACCGCCGGCATCGACAAACCAGTGCGTGAGTTCGAGGGCCAACGGCAGCACTTCATCGGGTGTGGCTGGCGCGCCGTGTGGGCTGCCGTCGGCACACACCAGGTAGCCGCTGGCGCTGCGCTCGATGCGGATGTCGGCCGAACACGCGCGCAGCACCGGGCTTTCGCCACAGTCCAACGCAAAACCAAACTTGCTGGGCAGTGTGGGGGCATGGGGTGATGCCAGGGCCGCCGTCAGCGCTTGGGCCAGGTCGGTCGTGCCGTCGCCCGCTTGCCAAAACGGCGTGACGAGTAAGTTGCGGCGCGCTTCGGCATCCAGGCTGGTGTCGACCAGTTGCAGGGCCTGTAATTCACGCATCAGCGCCGGGTGGTCGGCGGTGGCCACGCCGCGCAACTGGATGTTGGCGCGGCTGGTCAAGTCGAGCACGGGCCAGGCGTATTGGCTGGCGAGTTGTGCAATGCCTTGGGCTTGTGCCGAGGTCAAGCGCCCGCCCGGTGGCCGTATGCGCACCACCAGCCCATCACCCGAAGGCATGGGGCGCAACGCGCCAGGGCACCAGCCGTAGACCTGGGGCTGCGTCGTGGCGGTGTTGGCGGTGTGGTTTTGGGGGGCGGTGTTCATCGGTGGCTCAATGCCCTTCAGCGTGGTGGCCGTGGTGGCGGTAGTGAGCGCCCCAGGCTTGCGCCAGTTGGGCCGCGCGGGCCAGTGGCAAGCGGGCGGCTTCAAAGTCGATCACACCAATCGCATCGGCCGAGGCCGGACGTGCGGGGGCTTCGCGGCAGCGGCCGTCGGTCAGCAGCCACAGCAGGCGACGGCTGGCGCGGCTGCGGCGCAGCAGTTGTTCTGCAGAGGCAAGGCCCTGGCGCAAAGGTGTGCCGCCGCCGCCGCCAATGGGCTTGACCCAGGCGTCGTTCCACAGCGCTGCGCGGCGCGGCGCCAGTTGCATGTGCACACCTGTGCCCGAAAAACACAACAAGGCCACGTGATGGCGCCCACGGTAGGCTTCTTCCATCATGGCCAACAGCAAACCCTTGGCGCGGGCCAGTGCGCCGCCGATGCGCATGGAGGCTGAGCAGTCGAGCAGAAAGCAATGCAACTCGCTGTTCACCGGCGTGGCGGGGTGGTGCCGCAGATGTTCCGCGCGCAAAGCTGCGGCGCCGCGTGCCGACAAGCTGCGCGGCCAATCGATGGGTGTGGCTGGGCGCAACGCCGCCGAGGCACGTGCTGCCTTGAGCGTGCGCCGCAACGGCGTACCGCTGAGCCCTCCATCGCGCTGGCGATTGCCAGCATCTGCCACCGATGGAGGGCTCAGGCTTTTTTTGCCGTGGCCCGCTCGGTGAGGGTGGACAACAGGGGCCGCAGCGGTTTGATGCGTTCCGTGCCGGTGGGCTCGGCGGGCATGGCGCCCCATGCGCCTTCTCCGCGATCTGCGCCCTTTTCGGCGCGATGGTCTTGGGGCGAACTCTGGTTGCTGTTGCTGGTGCTGTTGTTGCTGGGGCTTTGTGTGGCAGGGTTGTGTGCTGCTTCTGGATGGCGCCGGTGCGCCAACACCAGTTCTGCCACACGGTGCACATGGGTGGCGGCCACGGCTTCGGCGTCCTCCAGCGCGGCCAGCGCGCGGGCGGCGCGCAGCATCACCAGGTCAGCACGCAAACCATCGACCAGCGCGGCGATACACAGGTCGCTGACGAGGGTGTGTATGGCATCACTCACCGGTAATACAAGTGCATCGTTGAGGCGTGCACGGGCCGTGTTAAAGCGCGCTTGTTGCTCGGCTTGTGCGGCGGCGTAGCGTGCGCGAAACGCCACCGGGTCGGCATCAAAACTCAGCCGTGCGCGCACCACGGCCTGGCGTTGTGCGGGCTCGCTAAGGTTGTGCAGCCGTACCGACAGACCAAAGCGGTCGAGCAACTGCGGGCGCAACTCACCTTCCTCCGCATTCATGGTGCCTATGAGCACAAAGCGCGCGGCGTGGGCTTGCGAGATGCCGTCGCGTTCGACCACGTTGACGCCGCTGGCAGCCGCATCCAGCAGCGTATCGACCAGGCCGTCTTGCAGAAGGTTGACTTCATCGACATACAACACACCACCGTGTGCGCGCGCCAGCAGGCCGGGCGCAAACTGCACCGCATGGCCGCCAAGTGCGGCGGCGAGATCCAGCGTGCCGGCGAGTTGCTCCAGGCTGGCGCTCAGAGGCAGCGTGACGAAGGGCGCATCGCCCAGCAACTCGGCCAGCGCGCGGGCGGCGGTGGACTTGGCCGTGCCGCGCGGGCCTTCGATCAACACGCCGCCCAGGGCGGGGTCGGCGGCGGCCAGCAGCAGGGCTTGGCTCAACGCTGGCTGGCCGGCGATGGCGCAGAACGGGAACAGCGGCGGCAGGCTGATAGGGGTGGTTGTCATGTCTAAGTTCCTTCGAGTTGTTGCTCGTGGTCTAGCAGCAGGTCTTCCAGTTGAGAGCGGTAGTCGCCGGGCTCTTGCCACAGGCCACGCGCCATGGCTTCGAGCAGGCGGTTCAGCATGTCCTGCAAGGCGCGTGGGTTGTGCTGTTGCACAAAGGCGCGGGTGTGCTCGTCCAGCACATAGGCGTCGGCCACCATGGCGTATTGGTGGTCGCCGACCACGCGGGCCGTGGCATCAAAGCCAAACAGGTAGTCCACGGTGTCGGCCATCTCAAACGCGCCTTTGTAGCCGTGGCGTTTCACGCCCGCTATCCATTTGGGGTTGACCACACGGCTGCGCACCACGCGTGCAATTTCTTCTTTCAGCGTGCGGATGCGCGGTGCCGCCGGGTTGCCGTGATCGCCGTGGTACAGCGCCGGTTGGCGTCCGCTCAGGTGGCGCACGGCGGCGGCCATGCCGCCCTGGAATTGGTAGTAGTCGTTGGAGTCCAGCAGGTCGTGTTCGCAGCTGTCCTGGTTTTGTGCGACCGCGTCCATCCCTTGCAGGCGGCGGGTCAACGCGCCTTGGGCCGGCACGCCATCGCTGCCACTGCCGTAGGCATAGGAGCCCGCGCCCACATAGGCGCTGCTCAGGTCGGCATCGTCTTGCCACTGGCCGCTTTGGAACAAGGCGTGCAGGCCAGTGCCGTAGTGACCGGGTGCCGAGCCGAAGACACGCCAGCCGGCCTGGGTGCGGGCGGTCGCGGCGTCCAGCCCTGCGGCCTGCAGCGCCTGCGCCTCACGCAGAATGCGTGCGCGAATCGGGTTGTCGTGGGCGTCTTCATCTTCTTGCGCGGCCACGGCTTGCACGGCGGCATCGAACATGTGCACGGCGCTGGGAAAGGCATCACGAAAGAAGCCGGAGATGCGCAGCGTCACGTCTATGCGCGGGCGGTGTATGCCGACGATGGGCAGCACTTCAAAGTCGACCACACGTTGGCTGCCGGCCGCCCACTTGGGGCGCACACCAATCAACGCAAAGGCTTGCGCCAGGTCGTCGCCGCCGGTGCGCATGGTCGAGGTGCCCCAGACCGACAGGCCTATGGACTGTGGGTAGTCGCCATGGTCTTGCAGATGCCGCTCCACCAGGCGTTCGGCCGACTTCATGCCCAGCGACCAGGCCGTGGGCGTGGGGATGGCGCGTGTGTCTATGGTGTAGAAATTGCGCCCCGTGGGCAGCACATCGGGCCGCCCGCGCGACGGTGAACCGCTGGGGCCTGGGGGCACAAAACGGCCGTCCAGGGCGTTCACCAAATGCTGCAACTCGTCATGGCCGCAGGTATCGAGCGCGGGCGCCAGGGTGGTGTGTACACGGGCTAACACGGCCTGGGTGGCCGGCAGATCCAACGTAGATGCGTCGTTTGCTACAAGCTGCTGTGCCAACAGCTCCAGCCGCTCGCGTGTATCGCCGTGGTGGCGCCAGGGGCTGTCGCTCACGGCTTGCAGCAGCGCGGGGCGCGGGCCAGTCCACGGCGTGGCGGGTGTTATGTCCAGCGGGTTGAATGTGGTGTCCCCCAGCAGATCGGAGGCCAGCGCGCTCAACAGGCTGGTGTTGGCGCCTTGGCCGTCGCCAGAGGGGTAACGCGCCAGCGCCACCAGGGTGTCGCGCCGTTGCTCACCTTGCGGCGAGCAACCGAAGATGTGCAGGCCGTCGCGAATCTGCGCTTCCTTCAGCTCGCACAGGTAGGCATCGACACGCGCCAGAATGCTGTCGTCGTCGGCTTCCAGCGCTGACACCGGCAGGTCGATTTCTTCGGCCAGGCGTTGCTGGCGTACGGTTGTGAGAATCTGGCTGCGCAGCAGCTTGGCGCGGCGGCCGTCGACCAGGATGGCGTCGTAGTACTCGTCCACCAGGCGTTCCAGGTCTTGCATGGGGCCGTGGTTTTCGGCGCGTGTGAGCGGTGGCATCAGGTGGTCGATGATGACCGCCTGGGTGCGGCGTTTGGCCTGTGCGCCTTCGCCGGGGTCGTTGACGATGAAGGGGTAGATGTTGGGCAGCGGGCCGAGCACGGCATCCGGCCAGCAACTGGCCGACAGCGCCAGGCTTTTGCCGGGCAGCCATTCGAGGTTGCCGTGTTTGCCCACGTGCACCACGGCGTTTATCGCAAACACATCGCGCAGCCAGAAGTAGAACGCCAGGTAGTGGTGTGGCGGCACCTGCTCGGCGTCGTGGTAACTGGCGTAGTCGGCCACGCCGTCTACCCTATGGTTGCGCGCGGGTTGAATGCCGACAAACACCTGGCCCAAACGCAGGCCAGCAATCATGAAGCGGCCCTGGCGCAGCATAGGGTCTTGTGCGGGCGCGCCCCAGCGGGCCGTGATGGCGGCCGCCATGCCTTCGGGCAGGGCGGCTAAACGCTGTTCGTAGTCGCCCAGGGCATAACTTTGGAAGGCCGGGCGGGCGGGCCATTGCAGCGGGTCGTTGGCCACGCCTTGCTGCAGGGCATGCATCAAAGCATCAGCATCGGCCGGCATCTGGTCTGCGCTGCCGGTGTGGTAGCCCTGGGCCGTCAGGCGCTGCAGTATGGCCATCACCGAGGCCGGGGTGTCCAGCCCCACGCCGCTGCCAATACGGCCCTCGCTGCCGGGGTAGTTGGCCAGCACCAGCGCAATACGTTTGGTGCTGGCGGGCAAGCTGCGCAGGTGGCACCACTGGCGCGCCAGCGCGGCGACGAAGCTTATGCGGTCGGGCTCGGGCTGATAACGCACCACGTCGGTTTGTGTCAGCTCGCTGCGGTAGGCCAGGCCTTTGAAACTGATGGCGCGGGTGACGATGCGGCCATCCATTTCGGGCAGCACGATTTGCATGGCGATGTCGCGCGGCAGCAGGCCTTGGCTGTCGGCCAGCCAGTCCTCACGGTTGCCACCGCTGACAATGACCTGTAGCACCGGCGCGTCACCCACCAGCGCAGCTTGCGCCTGGCCATCGATGGATTCGTGCGCACCCAGCGCCGCAAACGCGGTGGTGTTCAGCACCAGTTGGACCTGGTGCTCGGTGCACAGGCCACGCAGAGCGGCCAGGCACATGGGGTCTTTTAATGAATCCAGCGCCACGGGCAGGGCGTTGAGTCCCTGTGCGCGCAGGGCCTGGGCCAGGGCATCAAACACCGCCGTGTTGCCGGCCTGCAGGTGTGAGCGGTAGAACACGATGGCTACCGTTTGCGCATGCTTTAGCCAACCGGCGCGCACGTCTTCCATGGTGGCGACATCGTGCGCGCTGGCCAGGCCCCACGGCGCATACAAGGCCACGGGCGGCAGCAGGCGGGGTGGCAGTGGTGCCGCGCCGTGGTCCAGTCCGTGGAAGGCCAGCGCACGCAGAAACTGCTGCGCATTGCCGCTGCCGCCGGCGCGCAGGTATTGCCACAGCTGGCGGCACACGGCGCGCGGCAGGGTGCTGTGCGCCAGCAGGGTTTCGTCTTCTTGCAGGTCACCCGAAAACATCGCCAGGCGCTGGCCCTGGCGGCGCGCCAGGTTGCTGATTTCCTGGATGCCGTAAGGCCAGGCCGAGTCACCACCCAGATGGTCGACCACCACCACTTTGGCGTGGCGCAACACCTGGTCGATGTAGAGATCGAGTGATGCAGGCTGGCGCAGATAGGCCAGATTGGCCAGGCGCAGCGTGGGGTAGGCGGACGTGTTCGCGGTGACGGTTTCCAGCGCCGAGGCCAGCAGCGACAACTTGGTGTCGGCCGAACTCAGCACCACAATTTCGGCCGGCGTCTGGTCGAGTTGCGCGACCACACCGTCGTCTTCGACAAAGCCACCAGGGCGCGTGCTGAGCAAGTGCATGGGGTGGCTTTGTGAGGCGGTAGACGGCGGTTGACTTCAGCCTGCGGATTAAGCCGCAGCGCCTTCAATCACGGCGTTGTTGAGCGCGGCGCGCAGGGCGGCCTCGTCCAGATCGGCACCAATGAACACCAGCTCGGTGCGTTGCACTTCAGCGGTGTTCCAACGACGGTCGAAATGTTGGTCGAAGCGGCGGCCCACGCCTTGCACCAGCAGGCGCATGGGCTTGCCGGGAATCGCCGCGAAGCCTTTGATGCGGTAGATGGTTTGCTGTGCCACCAGTTGCTCCAGCTGGGCCAGCAGGCGGTCGCGGTCCACCTGCGGCAGCTTCACCACCACCGAGTCGAAGTCGTCATGGTCGTGGTCTTCCTCGTGGTCGTGGTGGCTTTGGCGCAGGTTTATGGTGGTCTCGGCGGCGCGGCCTTGGCCCAGCAGCAGGGCCAGCGGCAAGCGGCCTTCGGTGGCGCTGACGATCTTCACCTCGGCCGGAATCTCGCCGCGGATCAGTGCTTCCACGCTGTTGCGTGCCGCGTCATCCATTAGATCGGTTTTGTTGAGGACCACCAGGTCGGCGGCCGACAACTGGTCTTCAAACAACTCGTGTAATGGCGAGTCGTGGTCTAGGTTGGGGTCGGCGCGGCGCTGTGCGTCCACGGCCACCGGGTTCTCGGCAAACTGGCCGCTGGCGGCGGCGGGGCCATCGACCACGGTGACCACCGAGTCCACGGTGAAGACGTTGGCAATGCCTGGCCATTGGAAGGCCTGTACCAGCGGCTTGGGCAAGGCCAGGCCCGAGGTTTCGATCAGCACGGCGTCTATGCGGTCGCGCATCTCGGCCAGTTTTTGCATCACCGGGAAGAATTCTTCCTGCACCGTGCAGCACATACAACCGTTGGCCAGCTCGTACAGCGTGCCATCGGTGGCGTTGCCTTCGTCGTCGCAGCCAATGCCGCAGCCGCGCAGGATTTCACCGTCTATGCCCAACTCGCCAAACTCGTTGACGATGACGGCGATGCGCAGCCCGCCCGCGTTCTGCAGAATGTGGCGCAGCAGCGTGGTTTTGCCGCTGCCCAGAAAGCCAGTGACGATGGTGGCGGGGATTTTGGTGGTTTGCATGGTGCTTGGTCCTTCAGGTTTGGGGCGCGCGCAGATGAAATGCTGGGCCGTTGCGGCTTAGCCTGGGTAGATCGCACATGGGGTGTTTGGACATTCCAAAGCTCCTTCAACGGCCCGCGTCCCCGCAGGCATGACTGAAATGGAAGCTGAAGAAGGGGCAGAGGTCGGGGCGCCCGGTTCAGCGCTAAGGGCTGATGGGCATCCTGGCTCGCGCAATCCCGCAGCGTCCGAAGGCAGTTCCAGGCCGGTATCCGGGCTCGCGGAGCGTTTGAATGCATGCTGCTTTCAAACCAGAACCCTTGCCTTCCCACGCGTGAGCGCAGTGGCTGCCAGCCTGAGAGGCATGGCGTAAGGGTTCCCAAATCCGCTGACCGTTGCGGGGGCAGCGCAGGAGTGTCACGTCGTTAAACCCTGTTGGGCCGACGCGGGTCACCTGCTTCCCGTTTAACCTCGCCGCCGCGTGCGGCATGGAGGCACCTGTGAACCGTGCCAAGCCGCCGATGAAATCGCGCCGACTTGGCAGCAGGATTATATGAAGGCGGGGGCGGCGTTGCCGTGGCGGGCCACAAATGAAAAAGGCTGGAAGCTTTTGCAAGCTTCCAGCCTTGAAATATGGTCCCGCCGCCAGGAATCGAACCTGGATCTCAGCCTTCGGAGGGCCGAATTCTATCCGTTGAAATACAGCGAGAGGGCTCGGCCACAGGGGCTGAACAGTCGAGCATTGTAGCCTGCGGAAGGCCCCAGCCTGCGCGCGCCACTATCATTGGCGACCCTGCGGGACGCGGCCCGGTTTTGGTCGCTTGGTCTTTTGCGGGGAATTTGAAGGAATCTCATGACTCGGTTGGTGATTGTGGGCGGCGGGCATGCCGCAGCCCAGTTGTGTGCGTCTTTGGCCGAAGGCCAATTCAAGGGTGAAGTGGTCTTGGTGAGCGAGGAAGCACACGTGCCCTACCACCGGCCACCGTTGTCCAAGGCGCTGATCAAAGACGAAGCCCCGGTGTTGCCGGTGTTGCGCCCGGATGGCTTTTACGAGACCGCCGGCATACAACTGCGCCTGGCCACGCGGGTGCTGGCGATACAGCGCGACGCCAAAACCGTTGATCTGCAGCCCGTGCATGGCGGCGCGGTCGAAACCCTGGCCTACGACCACCTGGTGCTGGCCACAGGCGCACGTGCGCGGCGTCTGCCGGGCTTGCCGGTCAAGGCTGACGGCGTGTTCCAGGTGCGTACCTTTGACGACACACTGGCGCTGCGCGAAAAGCTGGCGACGGTGCAGAACGTGGTGGTGTTGGGCGGCGGCTTCATAGGCCTGGAGCTGGCGGCCACGCTGCACAGCCTGGGCAAAAAGCTCACCGTGCTCGAAGCCGCGCCACGTTTGCTGACACGTTCCCTGTCGCCCGAGATGAGCAGCCATCTGCTGGAATGCCACCAAACCAACGGTCTCGACGTGCGTGTGGGCCAGACGGTGGAGCAACTGGTGTGGAACGGCGAGCACATTGCCGGTGTGCAGGTAGCGGGTGTGGTGTTGCCGGCCGATGCCTTGCTGGTGGGCATTGGCTCCGAGCCGAACACCGAGTTGGCGGCTGCGGCTGGCCTGGACTGCAACAACGGTGTGGTGGTGAATGAAGCGCTGCTGTCGTCGGATGCCAACATCAGCGCCATAGGCGACTGCGTGGCCTTTCACTACCCGCTGCTGGCCCGGCACGTGCGGCTGGAATCGGTGCAAAGCGCGAATGAACAAGCGCGTGCCGTGGCCGCGCGTCTGTGTGGCCAGCCGGCCAAGGCGTATGCGTCTATGCCGTGGTTCTGGTCCGACCAGGGCGACTTGCGTTTGCAGGTCACCGGCCTGTGGCGGCCCGAGTACCAGAGCACGCTCAAGCCCGGCCCCAAGCCGGGCAGCTTGTCGGTGCTGCACTACGAGAACGGCGAGTTGCGTGCGATCGAGTCGCTGAACTCGCCCATAGACCAGATGACCACGCGCAAGCTGCTGCAGAAGACCATTGCTTAACGCTGGCTCACCGGCGCCCCGTTGGCGCTGGTTTGAAAGAAAAAGGCTGCTGACGCCCTGTGGGCGAGCGTCAGCAGCTATTCTTTTTAAAGCCTGAACACACTCACGGACTGCGTGAGCTTCTCGGCCTGTGTGCGCATAGACGACGCAGCGGCGGCCGATTCTTCGACCAGTGCGGCGTTTTGCTGCGTCACCGTGTCCATGTCGGTGATGGCCTGGTTGATCTGGTCTATGCCTTGTGATTGCTCCTGGCTGGCGGCGGCAATCTCCGAGATGATGTCGGTCACGCGTTTCACGCTGGTCACCACTTCGGTCATGGTGGCGCCCGCCTGATCGACCAGCGCGGTGCTTTTCTCTACACTTTCCACCGAGTCGTGGATTAGCGTCTTGATCTCTTTGGCAGCCCCCGCCGAGCGTTGCGCCAGGCTGCGCACTTCGCTCGCCACCACCGCAAAACCACGGCCTTGTTCACCGGCACGCGCCGCTTCCACGGCGGCGTTCAGCGCCAGGATGTTGGTCTGGAACGCAATGCCGTCGATCACACCAATGATGTCGACAATCTTTTTCGACGAAGAGTTGACCGTGGCCATGGTCTCCACCACCTCGTTCACCACCGCGCCGCCCCTGGCCGCCACTTGCGAGGCCGAAGCCGCCAACTGGCTGGCCTGGCGCGCGTTGTCGGCGTTTTGTTTGACGGTGGCGGTCAGCTCTTCCATCGATGCGGCGGTTTCCTCGAGTGAGCTGGCCTGGCGTTCGGTGCGGGCCGACAAGTCGTTGTTGCCCGCGGCAATCTCACCCGCCGCGAGGTTGATGGTCTCCGTGCCCTGGCGCACCTCGCCCACGATGTTGGCGATGTTGTCGCGCATGGTGCGCATGGCAAACAGCATGCTGCTGTCGTCGCCCGGCTTGAGGTCGATGTTTGCCGTCAAATTGCCTTGGGCAATTTCGTCGGCCAGGTGGGATGCGGCTGCGGGCTCGCCACCCAGTTGGCGCATCAGCCCACGCGCAATCACCATGCCGACCAGCAGCAGAATGACCAGCAACACCGCCACAAAAATGCACATGGTGACGGCGCGCGACTGTATGGTGGCGTCCACGTTGTCCACGTACACACCCGAGCCTATGATCCAGCCCCAAGGCGTGAAGCCTTTGACGTAGGACACCTTGAGCACCGGCTTTTCAGCGCCGGGTTTGGGCCACATGTAAAGCACGAAGTCGGCGCCCGAGGCCTTGGCCACACGCGCAAATTCGACAAACAAACGCAGGCCGGTGGGGTCCTTGTTTTCGCTCAGGTCCTTGCCTTCGAGGTCGGGCCTGAAGGGGTGCATGATCATCACGGGCGTGAAGTCATTGATCCAGAAGTATTCGTTTCCGCTGTAGCGCAAGGTACGCAGCGCTTCCATGGCCTGCTTCTTGGCATCGGCCTCGGGCAGCTTGCCGCTGGTGGACTGCGTGTAGTAGTAGTTGACCAGGCTGTGCGCGACTTCCACGTTCTGTCGCACGCTGGCTTTGCGCTCATCCATGATCAAGGTGCGCTCCGAATGGAGCATGAACAGGGTGAGCAGGACGACGCCTATCAGGGCGCCAAGATTGAGAACTCCGAGCCTTTTGGCGATCGTGAGGTTTTGCAGGCTCTTAAGCATGGCACGGTCTCCGGTGGCAACTGTAGGGAAGCTACTTGCGCCTTCGGCATGCACGCTATTCTTTTTGAAAATTCATCGTAACAGGATGAAACCTGTTTGTATGCCCAGGGAAACTCGGGTTCAGAGGCATGGTTGTGCGGTCACCACAAGCTGTTTCCGAGGCGACAATTGCGCCGTGCTGAATGTCTTAACCGTTACTTTTCCGTTCTTCGCGCTGGTGCTCGCCGGCTACATTGCCGCCCGCCGGCGTTGGCTGCCGTTGGAGTCGATCTCGGGGCTTAACGGCTTTGTGCTGTACTTTGCGCTGCCGTGTATGTTGTACCGCTTTGGGGCCACCACGCCGCTGGCGCGGCTGCTCGACTTCAAACTGTTTGCGGTCTATCTGCTGTGCGCTTTGCTGATGGTCGCACTGGTGGTGCGCACCAGCCTGAATACGCGTGTGCGCTGGAACGACGCCGCCTTTGGCGCGCTGGTGGCGGCGTTCCCCAACACCGGCTTCATGGGCGTGCCGCTGTTGGTGGCCTTGTTTGGCGCCAAGGCGGCGGGCCCCGCCATGTTGACCATCGTGGTCGATCTGCTGTTCACCTCGTCGCTGTGTATTGCCTTGTCGCGTTTGGATGGCGCGGACGAACACGGTGCGAGCAAGGCTGCCCGCCGGGCCTTGCGCGGCGTGGCGGTGAACCCCATGCCCTGGGCCATCGTGCTGGGCGTGTTGACCTCGGCCACCCAACTGCAATTGCCGCAGCCGCTGAACCAGACCATAGGCATGTTGGCCGATGCGGCTTCGCCGGTGGCGCTGTTCACCATTGGGGCGGTGCTGGCGCGCTCACAAGCCGTGGCCGCACACGGCCATCACGCACCGCTGCTGTTGCGCGACTATTTGCCGGTGGCGTTGTTCAAGCTGATCCTGCACCCCTTGCTGGTGGCTGCAGTGGGTTTTGGCGCCATCGCCCTAGGTGTGCCGCTGGACCACTTTGCGCTCACCATGGTGGTGCTGGCGGCGGCGCTGCCCAGCGCCAGCAATGTGTCGCTGCTGGCCGAGCGGTTTGGTGCCGATACCGGGCGTATCGCACGCATCATCTTGATTTCGACTGCGGCGGCGTTTTTTACGTTCTCCGGCGCCGTCGCCTGGCTGGGTTAAGCGCTAGATCGCCTGCGGATCGACATCCACCGCAAAGCGCACCAAACCCTTGGCTTCGGGGTGGCTGCGGGTGGCGCGCAGCACCGGCTGCCAGGCCGACAAGAAGCGCTGCAACGCGCTGCGCGTGGGGCACTCCACCAGCATCTGCGCACGTTCCACATTCGCCACGCGCTGGATGGTCATGGGCACGGCAGGAAAAAGCGTGACCTGGTCGGTGCCGGGCAACGCGGCTTCCACGGCGGCGGCGCTGGCCTGGTTCAGAAAGGCTTGCGCGGCTTCTTGCGTGCGCGCATCGGCGCGCACCAGGGCCTGGAAACAAAACGGCGGCATGTGGGCGCCATGGCGTTCGGCGAGTTGTTCCTTGGCAAAGGCCGGGTAGTCGTGGCGGCGTAACGCGGCGAACAAGGCGTGTTGCGGGTGCTGGGTTTGCACCCACATTTCGCTGGCGTCCGCCTGGGCGGCATCACGTCCGGCGCGGCCACCGGCTTGCATCAGCAGGCTGAACAGGCGCTCGGGCGCGCGAAAGTCACTGGAGAACAGCGCGCCATCGGGGTTGAGTGCGGCCACCAGGGTGATGCGCCTGAAGTCGTGGCCCTTGGCAATCATTTGTGTGCCCACCAGCACATCGACCTCGCCGGTGTGCACCTCGGCCAGTTGGGTTTCCAGCGTGCCTTTGTGTTTGGTGCTGTCGGCGTCTATGCGCGCAATACGCACGGGCCGGCCTTGCGGGTGTTCCACGTTCGCCAGCAGTTCGGCCAGGTGTTCTTCCAGGCGCTCGGTGCCGCGCCCTATCGGGGCGATGTCCGGGTCGCCACACGCCGGGCAGTGGCGCGGCACGGCCTCGGCAAAGCCGCAGTGGTGGCAGCGCAGGCTGCGGTCTATCTTGTGGAATACGCGGTAGGCGCTGCAGTTGGGGCATTCGCTTTTCCACTCGCAACTGCCGCAGGCCAGCACCGGAGCATAGCCGCGCCGGTTCAACAGCACCATGCTTTGTTCGCCGCGGGCGATGCGCTGCTGGATGGCTTCGATCAATGCAGGCGCAAACACGCTTTTGCGGCGCTGCAGGTTCATGTCCACCAGGCGCACCTTGGGCAGGGCGCCCGCGCCAATACGCGACGGCATAGCCAGCCGCTGGTAGCGCCCGCCTTCTGCGGCGGGGCGGCTGTGGTGCCAGCTCTCAATCGACGGCGTGGCCGAGCCGAGGATGACGCGGCAGTGTCCAGTGCCCGCCTCTGCACCGGCCATGTCGCACTCCAGCTTGCTGCGGAACACGGCCATGTCGCGTGCCGAATAACGTGCCCCTTCCTGTTGTTTGTAGCTCGGGTCGTGTTCTTCGTCGACCACGATGAGCCGCAGCCGGGGCATGGACGCAAACACCGCCATGCGGGTGCCCAGCACGATGCGTGCGCCGCCATTCAACGGGCCCAGGTGTGCCGACAGCCAGCTTTTCAGGCGCTGGGGCGGTGTCAGCCCGCTATGCATGGCGACCACCGAGGCCGCGCCATAACGCGGCTCGAAGCGGCCGCGAAAGCGTTCCTCCAACTGCGGTGTGAGATTGATCTCGGGCACCATGATCAGCGCCTGGGCGGCCGGGTCGGCGTCCAGCAATTGCTGCACGGCTTGTAGATAAACCTCGGTTTTGCCGCTGCCGGTGGCGCCAAACAGCAGAAACGGCCCGGGCTGGGTCTGCAGTTCGGCCATGACCTGGGTCTGCTCGGGGCTCAAAGGCTTGCCCAGGTCGGCGCTGCTGGCGGTTGCTGCGGCTGCCTTTTTGGCCGGGGCGCGCTTCAAGCGCCGGGCCAGTTGCACCGCGCTCAAATCGCGCAAAGCCGGCGGCAGCGCCGCCAAGGCCACCTCGCCCATGCCGCGCTGGTAGTACTGGGCGGCAAACTGCACCAATCTGCGCCACGAACTTGATAACGGTGCAATGCCGTCCAGCACCGCGCTGGTGTGTTTGAGCTCGCCTGTGGTGGCGACGGCGGCATCTTCAGGCGGTGTATCCCACACTACACCCAATGTCTCGCGTTTGCCCAGTGGTACGCGCACCAAGGTTCCTGGTGAGAGCGGGGACTCACTTAGGTAGCTCAGCGGCCCGGCCACGGCACTGTGGGCCGGTGTTTGGACAACGATGGAAACGGGGTGCGGCATGCGTTGTAAGAGTTGGCGCTTGGTGTTGATGTGTTCTGGTGAAAGCCGCGCTAAGTCATTGATTTTGGGCTCTATTCACAGGCATCCAAGTTTTCTGTGGATAACTTTGTTGATATCTGACCTTGAGACCCTGCGAAGCCTTGTAAATCAACGCATTCGTTGGATTGCCTGAAAAAAATGCAAAAGTTAAATCGTATATAAATCAAATACTTACGTGAGCTATTGGTTTCATAGCATCACTAGCTTATGGGGCCTTAGGACTTATCTCACATGCCCGGTTTTTGTGCATAAGTAAGGCTGGCGGCAGCCGGATTTTGGGGATTTCATGGTATACGCCCGCAGGCCGCAGGCCCCGTATGCAGGTTTGGTTGAGGGTTTGGTTGTGCCCTCAACCTAGCCAATATCGGTCCGCTTTCAACCCGCACGGATGCGCCGCGATGCGGCATGCACCGCCGCCACCAGCGCCGCCACGTGGTCCGGCGGGGTGTACTGGCTGATGCCATGGCCCAGATTAAAAATATGTGTGGGGCCTGTGCCTTCGCCCATGTGGGGTTTGCCAAAGCTTTGCACCACCTTCTGGGCTTCGGCCTCGATCTGGGCCGGGGGCGCAAACAGCACATTCGGGTCGATATTGCCTTGCAGCGCCTTGCCCGGGCCGCCCGCTGCACCGCCCACCTGCGCACGCGCCTTGGCCAGGTTCACCGTCCAGTCCAGGCCTAACACTTCGCAGTTGAGTTGCGCCATGTCGTCCAGCCACAGCCCGCCGCCCTTGGTGAAGACGATGCGTGGCACCTGCGCGCCGTCGGCCCCGGTGGTCTTGAGTTGGCGCAACACGCGCTGGGTGTAGGCCAGGCTGAAGGTTTGGAATGCGCCGTCGGCCAGCACACCGCCCCAGCTGTCGAAGATCATCACCGCCTGGGCGCCGGCGTCGATCTGCGCGTTCAGGTAGGCGGCCACGGCATCGGCATTGGTCTGCAGCATCTGGTGCATCAGGTCGGGGCGGCTGTAGAGCATGGACTTGACCAGGCGGTAGTCGTCCGAACCCTGGCCTTCGACCATGTAGCAGGCCAGCGTCCACGGGCTGCCCGAGAAACCTATCAGTGGCACGCGCCCGTTCAGGGCTTTGCGAATGCTGGTGACGGCATCAAACACGTAGCGCAGTTTGTTCAGGTCAGGCACTTGCAGGGCCTGCACGGCGGCCTCGTCGCGCACCGGGTGAGCGAAGCGCGGGCCTTCACCAGCGGCGAAGCTCAGGCCCAGGCCCATGGCGTCGGGCACGGTCAGGATGTCGGAGAACAGAATCGCCGCATCGAGTGGAAAACGCTCCAGCGGCTGCAGCGTGACCTCGGTGGCGTAATCGGTGTTGGTGGCCAGACCCATGAAGCTGCCGGCCTTGGCGCGCGTGGCCAAATATTCCGGTAGGTAGCGCCCCGCCTGGCGCATCAGCCAGATGGGGGTGTGGTCGGTTGATTGGCGCAGACAAGCGCGCAGGAAACTGTCGTTTTGAAGTGGCGCAAACATGGGCGCATTGTCGCAGGCTGGCATGATGGAACTTCGCGGATAAACGCCGCACCAATTTCTACGCCTTCCAGCATCCTGCTGTCCGTTCCTGAGCAAGCCTTTTTAGCCACCGCTGTTATGCCACCTATTACCCAAGCCTTGATCGTCGTCAACGTGGCGGCGTTTTTTCTCGACCAGTTCATGGGTCGCATGTTGACCCAGTGGTTTGCCTTGTGGCCGCTGGGCTCGGGCCTGTTCGTGCCCTGGCAGGTGCTGAGTTATGCGTTCCTGCACGGTGGGCTCACGCACCTGGCATTCAATATGTTCGGCGTCTGGATGTTCGGCCGGGAACTGGAATCGGTATGGGGGCCGCGCCGTTTCGCCACGTTCTACTTCGCCAGCGTCCTGGGGGCAGCGGGCTTGCAATTGCTGATCAATGGCATGTTGGGCAGCAACGCACCGGTGATTGGTGCTTCGGGTGGTTTGTTTGGTTTGATGCTGGGTTTTGCGATGGTCTTCCCCAGTGCCAGGATCACCCCGCTGATTCCGCCCATTCCCATGCCGGCGTGGCTGTTTGTATTGCTGTACGGCGCACTGGAGTTGTTCCTGGGGGTGACCGGGACCCAAAGCGGCGTGGCGCATTTTGCGCACCTGGGCGGTTTGCTTGGCGGCTGGTTGACGATTCGCTACTGGCGCGGGCTGCTGCCGTTTGGCAGCCGCTGGAAGTAGGCCCTGCCGGTCAGCGCACCGGCAAAAACTGCAGGAACACGCCGCCCACCATGTTCTGCACATAGGTGATCACCGCTCGGCGGTATTTCTCGGTTACGGCCGCGGCCAGCAGGTCCAGGCGGCCGATGATCTTGCCAAACTCGCGCTCGAAGCTCAGGTTGCGGTCTTGTGCGTTGATCTCATCGGCCAGCAGCAGCGGCTGCCCGGCGGCATTGCGCCGGTTGGACAACATCCAGGCCGCAATCTCCATGTTGCGCGCGGCATTGAAGATGTGTTGCGCGTCCAGGCTGTCGAGCAGATAGAACGAGGTTTTGCCGCCATGGGCGGTGACCAGCATGTCGGCATTGGCCACAATGAAAGCGGCCACGCGGTCGCCGTTGAAGTCGGGGTTGAGGGCGAAGGCCAGAGCCTTGATGTCGCGTTGGCCTTTGAGCTCGCTCCACGGCAGGCGCGACTCGATGGCGCCGCGGATCTGGCCCAGCGCCTCGTCGCGGCTGGTGCTGCTGGTTTTGCGCCATTCTGCCGGGTTGCGCCGGTAGAGTTTGTCGGCCAAGCGCATCAGGCTGGCAAAGTTGTCGCGCATGCCCAGGGTGGCAATGCGGTTGATGTCCGACTGGGCGATCTCGCCGCCCGAGGCGGGCTCGCCTGCTACCGGCTTGTGCGGATCGGCGGGCGTGTCAAATGCCGTGCAGCCCGCCAGACTGGTGAACGCCATGGCGCCCAGGCTCCAACGGTGCAATTGCCGGCGGCTGAAGGAAGATGGTCGCTGCGCCACGCCAAGCTCGCAGATTACAAACCGCCCTGGGCCGACAGGCGCGCGTACTCCACCATGATGCAGCGGTTCTGCACCACCAGCAGGCCGGCGGCCTCGGCTTTGGCTGCGGCCTCTTCATGCACGATGCCGAGTTGCAGCCAGATGGCTTTGGCGCCAATGGCAATCGCCTGGTCGACGATGGGCGGAATGTCGGCGCTGTTGCGAAAGCAGTTCACCAGGTCTATGGCCTGTGTCTGCGCCGCCGCCGCGGCTGCGAGTGTGGCGTAGGCGGGTTCGCCCAGAATCTGCGTGGCGTTGGGGTTCACCGGCACGATGCGAAAGCCGTGGCGCTGCATGCTGGCCGAGACCGAGAAGCTGTCGCGGTGCGGCTTGGGAGACAAACCCACCACGGCGATGCTGCGCGTCTGTTGAAAGATCTGGCGCATGGTTTGCGCCACGCTGTCGGGGTGGTTGCTGGGCATGGTGACGCCTTACTTGAAGTGGTCAAACGAGTCGAACTGTTGGGCCAGCAGTTGGCCCTGCGCATCCACCACCCGCACGCCGGCCACGGCCTCGATCCGGCCTATGCGTGTGACGGGCGTGTGGGCCAACGCGGCGGCGGCCAGCACCGCATCACGTGCAGCGGCTGGCGCGCTGAATACCAGCTCATAGTCATCGCCCCCGGCCAAAGCCAGGCTCAGCTTTTGCTCAAAGGAAAAAAGGTCTTCTGGGCAATCTGGGTGAGCGCAAGCAGCTATCAAATCAGATGCGGCCGTGGCGTCGATAGACGCGCCAACGCCCGAGGCGCGGAGGATGTGGCCCAGGTCGCCCAGCAGGCCGTCGCTGACGTCCGCCGCTGCGCTGGCAATGCCACGCAAAGCCTGGCCCAGGGCGACACGCGGCGTGGGTTGTTCCATGCGCAAACGGGCTTGTTGAAACAGCGCTTCGGGCAGCGACAGCGTGCCGCGAAACACCTCCAGTGCCAGGCGTGCATCGCCCAGGGTGCCGCTCACGTACAGGTCATCACCCGCAAGTGCGCCGCTGCGCAAAAGGGCTTGGGTAATGCCGCTGCTGGGGCCGCTCCCCTTGGGCACCTCGCCAAACACCGTGATGCAGATGTTGAGTGGGCCGCGTGTGGTGTCGCCGCCAATCAACTCGCAGCCGTGGGCGTCGGCCAAGGCCAGCATGCCGCGCGAGAACGGCTCCAGCCAGGTTTCGTCGGCGCTGGGCAAGGCCAGTGCCAGGGTGAAGGCCAGAGGCTTGGCGCCACAGGCCGCCAGGTCGCTGAGGTTGACGGCCAGCGCCTTGTGGCCCAGGCGCGCCGGGTCTACGGTGCTGAGGAAGTGGCGGCCCTCGACCAGCATGTCGCTGGAGATGGCCAGCTGCGTGCCCGGCTTGGGCGCAAGCAGCGCGCAATCGTCACCCACGCCAAGCACGGCTTCGCGTACGGGGCGGGTGAAATAGCGGGCAATAAGGTCGAATTCACCCATGGGGAGTGTCTGATGGTGTTAGCTGGGGTGAACGGGAACGGTCGCGGCGGCTGCGCCATCGGTCGTGGTGGTGCTGGGGGCGGTAGGAGCGTTAGAGGTGGGTGCAGAGTCTGCATTGTCATGTCCTGCCGCCACGGAACTGTTGGTATGCACGCCCATGGAGTCTCCCGAACTGCGCAGTGCGCGGGACGCGATCGGTGGACCAATGGTTTCCAGCACCGCCACGGCGGCAAGCACCACCGAGCCGACAATCGCCGCCTCTTTGGGGAACAGGTCGGTCATGGTGTTCACCAGGCCTATGGCCAGTCCCGCCATGGGCAGCAGCAGCGGCCCGGTGGTGATGGCCTGGCGTGCGGGCAGCTTGAAGGCCAGCCCGGTCACCGTGACGCCCACACATTTGGCCACGGCGCGGCAAAGCAAAAACACCCCTGCGGCCGCAGCGTAGTTGATCATTTCGGCAATGTGCAGGCCGGCACCGGCATTGACAAACAACACGATGAAAAACAGCTCGAACGGGGGACCGAATTCGATGTCGGCAATCAGGTTCTTGCGTTCTATGCTGCGCACCACCACGCCCAGTACCAGTGGCGCAAACAGCGGCGAGAGTTTCAGCAGCATGGAGCCGCCCAGCGTGAGCGTGACCGCTCCCACCACCAGCGCCAACTGGTACTGGTTGGCGTTTTTGGTGTGGCGCGCGGCGTGGTGCAATGCGAAGCCCACCACCGCACCCAAGGCTGCGGAGCCGAAAAACTGGTAGAGCGGCGCCATGATGGTGGTGCCCATGGACGACCCCGATTCGGTGTAGAGGCCGGGCAGCAGTGCCGAGAAGACTGCAAACGCGAACACGTTGTTCAGCGCCAGCAGCGACTTGGTGCGTTCGGTCACAGGGCCTGCGGCGCCGAGTTCGTGGGCCACGTGGATCAGCACGGCCGGTGAAGACGAGATGGCAATCGCCGAGATCACGGCCGCGGGCAGGCCGCTGATGCCGACAAAGCCCAGGCCGAAGTACACCAGCACAAAGGTCAATGTGCTTTCGACCAGCGCCATGCCCAGCACCGAGCGGTCTCTGGCCAAAGCCTTGATGTCAAGCGACAGACCCAGGCGGTAGAGGATCAGGCCAAGCGCCACATCGATGATGACGCGCGACTGCGCCAATGCTTCGTGGCTGACCAAATGCAGAACGTTGGGGCCGGCGATGAAGCCGACCAACATGAAGCCGGTGATGCTGGGCAGCCAGGGCCAACGGTGGGCGAAATAGCCGCCAATGGAGCCGCAAAACAGCAGAAAGCCAAAGAACAGGAGCACATTGCTCTCAAGAGGCCAATTTGGCAAAAATTCCATTGGTGCCCTTAGGAGAAAACAAGCCCACATGATAGCGGGCTGATCTGCTCACAAGGCTTAGGCGCCGGCGCCTCTGAAATGGCGTGAAGACAGGCGCACCACCTCGGCCAGGAGTTGCTCCTGGCTCTGGCGTGTGCGCAGCCAGCGGGCGTCGTTGTGGTTGCGTGACACGTCGTTTTTCAGCAGCTGTATCGACTGCGTGGCGCCCACGGCTTGCGCGTGGCGCTCGATCTGGCCCATGGTGAACTGGATGTGGTCGCGCAGCGCCATGTGTTCGCCTGTGACCGGGTCCACATACACCGCGTCGAGTCCAAAGCGGCAGGCCTGGAAACGGTTGTAGGTGTAGACCAGGTAGTCGTCTTCATGCGGCGTAAACGGCTGGTCTTCTAAAAACCAGTGCGCCAGCGATTGCACGTAGCCGGCCAGTGCCGCGGCGCGCTCCACCGTGAGCGGTGTGTCGAACACGCGGATTTCAATCGTGCCGTATTCGGGTTTGGGGCGTATGTCCCAGTAAAAATCCTTCATGCTCTTGACCACGCCGGTGCGCGTCATCTTGTCGAAGAAGTTTTCGAACTCTGACCAATGCAGCACAAACGGCGCACGGCCCGAGAGCGGGAACGCAAACACCGAGTTGAGCCGTGCGGAGTCAAATGCCGTGTCCTGCCCCTGCACAAAAGGTGATGAAGCCGAAAGTGCAATGCAGTGTGGGATGTAGCGCGACATGCGATGCAGCATCAGCAGGGCGCTGTCGGCATCGGGGCAGCCAATGTGCACGTGTTGGCCAAAGATGGTGAACTGCTTGGACAGGTAGCCATACAGGTCTTCCAGCTCGCGAAAGCGTGGCTTGTCGTAGATACGCTGCTCATGCCACATCTGGAATGGATGGGTGCCGCCGCCGGTGACTGCAATGTTCAGCTTGTCAGCACTTTGCACCAGCGCGTCGCGCAGCGGTGTGAGTTGCGCCAACACGTCGCTGGCCGACTGGCAGACATCGGTGGAGATTTCGATCATGCTCGACGTCATCTCCGGCACCACACTGCCGGGCAGCTTGTGTTTGGCCATCAGGCGCAGCATGTCGTCGGCGTAGGGGGCGAGGTCGTAGTCGTTGGTGTTGACGAGTTGCAACTCCAACTCCACGCCCAATGACAACGCGGCCGATGGCTGAAAAGGGCCCAAACTCATGCCAGTTCTCCACGTTTGCTGTTGCTCGGTGTAACACCTATCCAGGGTTGCGCGGCTTCACCGGCACGCGTCAAGGCCACGGTGGCGACAAAACCGCCCAGTACTTCCATCAGCAGGATGGCAGGCAGGGCAATGGCGGTGAGTTGCATGGCCAGTGCGGGTGAGGCGGTGGCGAACACCGAGGTCAGCAGCAACGCCACGGACGACATGGGGGACATGGCACAGCCCACCCACAACGCCTGTTGTGGCTTGAGCCCGCTGCCAAAACTGGCCAGCGACACGGCCACGATTTTGGCCGCCGCACGCACCACCACCAGCGCCAGCGCGATGATCACGGCCGCGTGTTGCCACGGCGCCTGTGCCGCGGCGGTGGACACCAGCACAAACATCAGCATGGTGAGCATGGCGCCGGCGGTGCCCAGTTGGCGCGGCCAGATCCAGGGGCGTGGATGCAGTTGCTTGAGCAGCATGCCGGTCAGCAGCGCGGCCAGCGCGGCCGATCCACCGAGCGAGGCGGCACTGGCCGCACCGGCGGCAATCAGCGCCAGCAGCAGCATGGAGGTGTTTTCGCTGGTCGGGCTCATCACGCGCAAGGCAGAGCGCATGGCGAATGTGGCAATGGCCGCCACCATGATGGACATGCCGAACACCCGCACGATGGGGTACATGGTGGCCAGCCAGTCGGCGTGTGGTGTGTCCAGTCCGGCCATGGCCGTGCCCAGGGTCAGCGCGTACAAGGTGTTGAGTGTGGACAGCGTCAGCGCGCGTTCCGTGACCGGGCCCGAGGCCCTGGAATCCATCACCACACGTGTCAACACGGCGGGCGAGGCCACCATGGAGACGATGGCCAGGTTGCGTGACAGGCTGGGCTCCAGGCCGAAGCTGCTCAACAACCAATAAACGCCTGCAAACGTGGCTGCCGATTCCAATAGGCTTTGCACCAACACCATGGGGTTGTGGCGAAACCAGCGCAGCGAGATCCGTGCGCCGGCCTCGAACAGCACCACCGCCACGCCGAGTTCCAGCAAAAACAGACCATTGCCCTGCAGTGGCCAAACCACGCCGGTGAAGCCAAAAAAACCCGCGATGGCGCCCACCACAGAGTAGCCTGCCACCTTGGGCAGGCCGGTATAGCGGCGCACCAGATAACCCACCACGGCGGCCACCGCCAGCAACAGCGACCAGGCCACCGTGGCCGACCCGACAGTGGGCGCGGCACCCTCGCTCCAGAAGGCCAGGAATTCATTCATGCGGCGTGTCTCCAGGCGTGGGTGATGCCAGGCTGTTTTGCGAACGGTTGTACAAGGACTCGTCGCCAGGCACTCGCGGCGTGGTGGCGGGCAGTGGTGCGCTGGTGTGCAAGGCGTCGCCTTCGCGCAGTGCCGTCACCGGCAGCGGGTCGGCATCGAGTTTTTGTGAGCCCAATTGCGTCAACATGGCCCGCAAGCCGCCGTTGAGTTGTTGCAAGCCGACATCGTCGAGTTCATCGATCAGCGTTTTCAGCAGGCCACTGCCGCCGCCACGGCTTTGTGACAGCTGGGCTTGGGCCTGCGCCGTGGCGTGCAACAGCACGGTGCGCTGGTCTTTCTCCAGTCGTGTGCGCGTGACCAGTCCTGAGGCCACCAGGTGGCGCAGCATGTTGCTGATGGACGGCAGGCTTAGCCGCATCTTCGAGGCCAGCGAAGACACCGTGAGTCCGGGGTGTTGTGCCACCAGCGTCAAGGCGCGCACTTCGGCCGACGACAGGCCGGTGGCCTGTTCGAGTTGCCTATAGTCTTCCTGCGCGGCCCAGAAAAGGCTGCGCAAGGCTTTGAGGGCTTCAGCCTCCTGATCGCCACGCGGCGCCGCAACGGCGGCCGGTGCTGGCGCGGTGCTGGGCATTGGGCTGGATGAAGCCGGACCGGTAGAGGATGGTTTCATCGACGGTTTTACCGATTAAAAGTATTTGGATGGGCGGAACCATTCTAGGACCGCGTGGTCCTCGTATTTGCAGGCAAAGACCTACAAAACGTGTGCGCAAGCGGCCACCAGGGATTACCCTGGATCAAAGCGCGGCGACGCGGTTGATGGCTTGATTGGGGCGTCCGTCAGTCGCGTTGCCTGCGCTAGCGCTGCTTGGTGGGCAGCAGAAAGCTCAAGGGTTCGCGGCGCAGCCGTGCCCAGATCGCCGAGCGGATGCGCAGCCGGTCGGCTCGGCCTACGCTGTGGGCGCGCAGGGCCAGCCGAAACGCCAGGAAGAAGCTGACCAGCAGATTCAACAGGCCGATGAAGGGGATCGCCAGCAGGCACCACCACAGTTGCGGGTTGTCGAGTACATCCCAGCCCATGGCGGCCACCGCCGCGGCCAGTTGGCCGGTGGACAGCGTGACATGGCGCACGTCCAGGGGCAGGCCGAAAAAGGTGGCAAACGCCGGCACCAGGCCAAGCATCAGGCCCAGCGAGATGTTGGAGGCAAAGCCGGAAATGTTGGCGCGCAAAAAGGTCGACCAGCGGTCGGCACGTGTGTGGCCCAGCCAGCGCGTGATGCTCGGGTTGTAGCGCAGGGCCGAGTCCAGCCGGTGCAGCACAAACCAGTTTTCCGCCCAGCCGGCGATGATGCTGGCGGAGAACAGCAGCACACCCGTGAAGGCGGCAAACAGCAGCGCGCCGCCACGCACGTCCAGCGTGTCGAACACATGGTGTGCGGTTGTGGTGTCTATGAGCGCATGGCCGAAAAAATACTGCCATGCCGCACTGATGGCCAGCACCACCGGGAACACCGCCACCACGTTGCCCAGCACCGCCGCCACCTGTGATTTCACTAGGTAGGTCACTTCGTCGACGAAGGCGGAAACCGCCCCTGGCGTGGACAAGGTCTTGAGCTTTGCGGCCAGTGCCGGAGCCGTCATGGCCGGCTGCTTGGTGGCCAGCGTGCAGTGCAGCAGCTGTATCAGCACAAACGAGCCGGCATACATCATGGCCAGCCAGAAGCCGTTCCAGAACGCCGACAGCGCCAGGCCGGCCATCAGGAACTTCAGCAGCGTGGTCAGCCCCGTCAGCGCGCCGCCGCCGGCCGCCTTGCGCAGCATGCTGCGGTACTCGGCGCTGTCGCGGGTGATGTAGTGCACGCCGGTTTCGGCGCTGCGCTCGGTGACCTTGGCCGCCAGAAGTGTGGAGTTGGCTGCCACCAGCGCGCGCAGACTGCTGCGGTCGCGTCCCAGCAAAGCCATGCGTGCGACAAAACGCAGCGTCACCGGTCCGGCGCTGGCGGGCTGCAGCAGTTCCAGCAGTTCACGGATGCGCAGCACACGTTCGCGCATCTGCCGCAGGCGAAACACCATGCCGACCGAAATGCCGTTTTCTTCGAGATGGGTGTAGACCGACGCGGCGGCGTGCCGGCACGCGTCCAGCCGGGCGCGGAAGCGTTGGGTGACGCTGGGCAAGCCGGCTTCATCTTCTGGCGGCCGCTCCAGGGATTCGCGCAGCGCCTGCACATCCAGATCCAGCATATGGAAGGGCCGCGACTCCAGGGTCTTGGCATGCATGCGCAGGCGCAGTTCGGACGAGAACCCCGCGGCCTGCATCTGCGTGGTGCAGTAGGCGATGGCGTCGAGCACGGTGTTGCGCCCGGCCAGCGACAAATGGCCGGTCGAGCCGGTGAGCAGTGAAGCCAGGGCCGTGGCCTGTTCATCGGTCACGGCGCTGAGCCAGCGGGTGTCGTCGGCGTGGTTGAACACCAGCGAAAACAGCTCGCTGGCGTCTATGGTGTCGGGGGTACTGGGCAGCAGTTTGCGGCGCAGACGCTCGCCCACTTCGGTGATGAAGGCGGAGCGCGGGGCAAAGCCAAAGTCGGCCAGCAGGGTGGTGGCGTCGACGGACTCGAGTAAAGCGCGCCACCAGTCCTGCAGGCGTTGCGCCAGCGCAGCATCGGCCGAGACGGTGTTGATGAACAATTGCAGGCGCTGTGTGGCCAGTTCGGGTTCGGCCTTGGGGCCGCGTATCCAGGCCACCACCTGGATCAGCCAAAGGTTGCGCTGGGTCAGCGAGGCGTGCGCATCCAGCGCAGAGAAAAAAGTGCTTAGCGGATTTTGGCCTTGGGTCATGCGTAGGGGGAAATGTTCAGACGGCGCTCAATGCAGCACGCGGCTGCCGGATACGTCGGTGTGGTCGGTATGGGGGCGCTCATCGCTGCGCGCGGAGGCGTCCAGCACAAAGGCCGGGATAGGCGCCTCGAAGCGTTCGCCATCTTCGGCGACGCAGAAGTAATGGCCCTGCATGCTGCCCAGGCTGGTGCGTAAAACGCAGCCGCTGGTGTATTGAAAGGCTTCACCGGGTTTGAGCAGCGGCTGATGCCCGACCACACCCAGGCCCCTGACCTCCTGTATGCCGCCTTCCTGGTCGGTGATGTGCCAGTAGCGCGAGATCAACTGCGCGGCCACATCGCCGCGGTTGGTGATGGTGATGGTGTAGGCATAGGCGAAATGTGCGTGCGACGGGGCGGACTGCTCGGGCAGGTACGCCGAATGCACTTCAACGTCGAATTGGTATTTGGACATGGGTGCGCTCTCAGATGGGGACATCCTGCGAAAATGCAAGGCTAAGGGCAAGTGCAGGGCATCTGCACTTTTACCAGGGTCTGGTTGGGATTTTTGTAGGCGCGCGGCTCGGCTGCGTTTCGCGATGTGAAGAACCCGCCGGCATTAAAACGTCAATCCACGAGTATTTCATGACTACCCAATACCGCATCGCGCCGTCGATATTGTCGGCTGATTTCGCCCGCCTCGGCGACGAAGTTAAAAACGTCATCCAGGCCGGTGCCGACTGGATCCACTTTGACGTGATGGACAACCATTACGTGCCCAACCTGACCTTTGGGCCGATGATTTGCAGCGCGCTCAAGCCGCATGCCAAGCAGGCCGACGGCACAGCCGTGCCCATCGACGTGCATTTGATGGTGAAGCCGGTGGATGCATTGGCCGCCGCGTTTGCCGACGCGGGTGCCGACTTGATTAGCTTCCACCCCGAAGGCACCGAACACGTGCACCGCAGTGTGCAGGCCATCAAGGCCAAGGGCTGCAAGGCCGGGCTGGTGTTCAACCCGGCGACCAGCATGGATGTGCTGGACTGGGTGATCGACGACCTCGACCTGATCCTGATCATGAGTGTCAACCCCGGTTTTGGCGGCCAGAGTTTTATTGACTCGGCACTGCGCAAGGTCGAGCAGGCGCGCAAGCGCATCGACGCCAGCGGCCGCGACATTCGCCTGGAAGTGGACGGCGGCATCAAGATCGACAACATCGCCAGCGTGGCCTCGGCCGGCGCCGACACCTTTGTGGCCGGCAGTGCGATCTTCGGCAAGCCCGACTATGCGGCGGTGATCCGCAGCATGCGCGACGCGCTGGCCACCGTCTAAAACGCTAGATCGCTTTTAGCTCTCGGCGGCGTCGAGGTCTTCGGCTGCGGCGTACAAGGCTTCCAGCTTCATGACCCGCACGCCGCCGTATTCAATGCGGATGCTGCCGCGCGCCTGCAGCACGTTCAGTGCCTCGTTCACCCGCTGGCGCGACAAGCCCACCAGGTAAGCTAGCTCCTGTTGCGTGATGCGCAGCGTCTCGCCCACGCCGGGGTAGAGCACTGGGTTGAACAGCGAGGCCAGGCTCAGCGCCACGCGCACATCCGGGCTTTGCATGCGGTCGATGGCGCGTGCGGCGATGAACTGGCCCAGCCGTTCGTTGAGTTGGTCCATCATGAAGCGGTTGACGCTGATGGATTTGAATCCGGAGCGGAGAAACCATGCCTCGATCCGCAGATCGGGCAAAAACTCGCCCAGAGGAATTCATCCGGAAAATTTTAGGTATGGCTAAACATTCAGACTGGCGTCAGTTGTTGTTTGGAGGGCAATGGCGTTGATTTAGGCGACCGATACAACTAGGGTGTAGGCCGTCTATTGATAGTTGGGCGCCACCAGAATCGAAGGAGCCTCATGCTTACCGACGCTCAAATTGAGCAAGCTATTCAATCGTTGAAATTGAAAGATGCTCTTCACGAGCACAACGACTGTGTGCGTATTGCATACGCTTGGCTTGATGCACAAGTTAATACTCAAGGCGCAACTCGCACTACGAGGCCACTCAAGCATCTCATCGAGAAATGGGGTGGCCGGTATGTGTCGCAAAGCGATGTTGAGGTTGCTGCGCACCTGCATCCAAAGATCCGTGGAAAGTATCCGCACTACAACATTAGCTCCCGGCTAACGGAGCCATCGACCGAACGTCTTACTGGTGTCAGCGAAGCCTTCACTCAAGACTATCGCAGCGGACACGCACCAAAGAACTACAAGATCCATGAGTAGTTCAGTGCCAGTCCGCGTGACGCCCAACCCGTCATTTCAGCGGACTGCCTTCGGCAGCCGCTGAATTCCAACGTTAGACGTCACACAAATATTGGTCTATGCAGATCCACCACATGCATTACGCCGAGTACTTTCATCAGGTAGAGAAGTCGATAACGGACGTGATTCGCCGGTGTCATCCGAGTTCATGGGACGAGAATCACATCACCTTCTCGCTCTGCGACGAACTATTTCAACGGCATCAGTCTGTGAACCTCGAAGGCCTTGACAGGCCATTCAAGATCATCTGGGACTTCCGAAAACTTCGCCTTCCTGAAGAGACTGACTTCGGAGATATCGGTGTTCTCGTGCGGCTGACAACTTGGTCGAACGAGACTCTTGAAGGTATTGGCCTACTCGAAGCAAAGCGCCGCGACCTTGGAAAAGGTAGTTTCTCTTCTGCGAAGACTAGTCAACTGAAGAAGATCGTCTCAAAGGCCCCTAGCGCGCAACTGCTGCTTTACGACTACGAGAACGTCTCAGCGTGTATGGACAACTGGTCCGTTCAGTTTGAGGATTACTACTATCGCCGCCGCTATGGAGAAGTACTACCGTTCACGCATTGCGTGTGTCTGCCAGCGCGGACTGCCCTTCAGCAAGGTAAGTACACAACAGACCTACATAAGTTCGGCGTTCCCCTTTCATATCAGATTGTCAATCGTTTCTTTCGCGGCTTCGACTTAGAAACCGATGCCAAAGTTCTGGATAGAGTTAAGGGAAATATCGATAGGAACGGTGGGCCTAGAGTCCTAATCCTAGTTGGTATCTCATCAGGCAGCCAGGAGCCACAGTTGCCTGAAGTCAACGGTAATCGGTACATCGCCGCCGGTGATGTCTAGCCCTGCATTCCTGCGGACGCCTGACGACGCCGCTGAATTTGAACGTTAAACCAAAGAGCCGATCATGGACTACCACGCCTTAGTCGAAGACTTCGCGAATCGCACGCGTTCAAACCTGCTTGCTCTTCGCCGCCTACAGGAGAGTGGTGTGGAGATTTTTGAAGTTACGGCACTGGTCAACTCAATGCTGGGCTTGCTAGTGTTTCCACAACAGAGCTATGTGGATGCTCTGCCAGAGGTTCCTCTAGACGAACTTGAGCGGGAAGGCTGGCCGATTCCGAGACTTGATGGCAACTACCCTCAAGCCAAAAATCTCAAGCAACTCGTTCGCTATCTTCGCAACGCTGTTGCCCACTTCAATATGAAATTCAACGCGGGTAGCGACGGCCAAATTGCGGGACTAACCATCTGGAATACAGATCCCCGTAGCCACGCAGTCACTTGGAGAGCTAGCCTCACAGTCGAACAACTTGAGCGCATTGCCATGCAGTTTGTCGCCTTGCTTCTCAATGAGTCGGCGCTTGCGAAGCGCTACCCGGTCGCGCGGCCTTGAGGTTGCTTCGTATGCGGTCTAACCTTTCGTTCCAGCCGACGCCGAACGGTGCGGCTGAATGTAATCGTTACACCGAATGGCACTTATGCGTGATCTTCCTCTGCGATGCCCCTGCTGCAGGTTCCAGACGCTAGGCGAACGTGGCGGTTACGAAATTTGTGTCGTGTGTTTCTGGGAAGATGACGGTCAGGACGACGATGACGCAGACAAAGTACTCGGTGGGCCCAATGGCAATTTGAGCCTTACGGTGGGACGTGCCAACTACCGGGCGTTTGGCGCGTCTCGTCGGCAGGACCTTCCGCATGTTCGCCCACCATTGCCTGAGGAGATGCCAGATGCGGTCTAACAGTTCATTCCACCGGGCTGGCTGCGTCAACCGCTGAATTCATGCGTTGGGCCTCATAGCACCGCATCTGTTTTGGTCTTTGGTGCCAGGGTTTGTTTTTTTTCCGCTCCTCCGACGTCACCCAGCGAGGTTTGGCGTGGCTATCCGCCAGGAGCGGCAGGTGAGTTGGCGAAAAAGCTTTTGGCGTCATTCGGTCTGGGGTGAAACCACAGGGCCGTGGCGGGCAATTTCTCAAATGGGATACATGTTTCTTCGGCTCGATCCGCGGCATCGGCGGGACGATGACTTCACTAACCAGCATTACCCTCAGCCGCATCCGCAGCGCTGAGTAGCGCATCTAACCGCAGGACGCGAACACCCCCGTATTCGATACGGATGCTGCCTTGCTCCTGCAGCACATTCAGCGCCTCGTTCACCCGCTGGCGCGACAAACCCACCAGGTAGGCCAACTCTTGTTGTGTGATACGCAGCGTCTCGCCCACACCGGGGTAGAGCACCGGGTTGAACAGCGAGGCCAGGCTCAGTGCCACACGCACGTCGGGGCTTTGCATACGGTCGATGGCGCGCGCGGCAATGAACTGCCCTAAGCGTTCGTTCAACTGGTTCATCATGAAGCGGTTGAAACCAATCGAGTGGTCGAGCAGCCAGTGGAAGGTGTCTACCGGCAAACCGGCCACCGTGCTTTTGCGCAGCGCCTGGATGTTGTAGCGGTAGGGCTCGCGCTTGAGCGCCGTGCCCTCGCCAAACCAGCCGCCCGGTGGAATGCCGGTGAAGGTCATGGTTTGGCCGTGGGCGTTGTCGCTGCTCATCTTCAGCAAGCCATCAACCACACCAAACCAATAGGTCACCGGCCGGCCCACGCGGCACACGTAGTCGCCCGCCAAAGCATCACCCACCAGCAACTCCTGCAAAGCGCGTTCTCGCTCGGGTGGGTTCAATACCTTGAGCCACGGAATGTCGCGAATCTCGGCTGGGGTGGGCGGGCGCTTGCGTTGTGAAAGGGGTACTTCGGCGGCCGGCACAGGGCCACCTGGACGCGGGGGACGCTTGTCAGGGGCTTGTGGCGGGAAGGGTAATTCCGGGGGAGGGGTCACCCCTAAATTGTCGTCCAAATGACAACCTAACGTCAAAGTGGAATTTACAGTCGCCTCAAGACAACAGGTTGTGGATGGCGTTTTGTGCCAGCCGCGACCTGCCCACACCCAAGGAGACAGCATGCACACGACGTTTCCCGGACTCTTGCTCCGGCACGCGGCAGAGCGCCCTCAGGCGCCGGCCATGCGCGAAAAAGAGTACGGCATCTGGCAGGTCCACAGTTGGTCGCAAATGGCTACTCTGGTCGAGCATGTGGCCTGTGGTCTGGCGCAAGCCGGCCTCACGGCCGGGCAGCACATGGTGGTGATTGGTGCCAACCGCCCACGCTTGTACGCCACCATGCTGGCCGCGCAGTCGCTGGGCGCGATTCCGATTCCGCTGTACCAAGACGCTGTGGGTGCTGAATGTGTGTACCCCATCAACAACGCCGAAGTGTGTTTTGCGATGGTCGAAGACCAGGAGCAGGTCGACAAGCTGTTGGAGATCCGTACCCAATGCCCGCAACTCGGCACCATCGTTTTTGACGACCCGCGCGGCCTGCGCAACTACAACGAGCCCGGCTTGATGGCCATGGATACGCTGGTCGAACGTGGTCAGGCCTATGCCAAATCACACCCAGGCTTCTTCGCGGCGGCCGTAGAAAAAGTGCAGCCCGACGATGTGGCCGCCATGTTCTTCACCTCGGGCACCACCGGCAACCCCAAAGGTGTGGTGCACAGCCACCGCACCCTGCTTGACCGCGCTGCGGCCGGTGCCAGGTTCGACAAGCTCAGCGACTCTGAGGAAGTGTTGGCCTACATGCCGCTGGCGTGGATAGGGCAAAACATCTTCAGCTACGCGCAGTGGCTGAGTTGTGGTTATGTGGTGAACTGCCCCGAGAGTGCGGCCACCATCAACATCGACCTGAAGGAAATTGGCCCGACCTATTACTTCGCGCCACCGCGTGTGTTTGAAGGCCTGCTGACGGCGGTGATGATCCGTATGGAAGACGCGGGCGCCGTCAAGCGCAACATGTTTCGTGTGGCCATGGATCTGGCCAAACGTGTGGGCCCGGCCTTGATGGATGGCCAGCCTGTGGGCGCGCTGGACCGCTTGCTCTACGCCGCTGGCAACCTGATGGTCTATGGCCCGCTGCGCAACAGCCTGGGCTTCAACCGTGTGCGTGTGGCCTACACCGCTGGCGAGGCCATAGGGCCGGACCTGTTCACCTTCTACCGTTCCATAGGCATCAACCTCAAGCAGCTCTACGGCTCTACCGAGACCGCCGTGTTTGTGTGCCTGCAGCCCGACAACCAGGCGCGTGCCGACACCGTGGGCATTCCCATCGAAGGTGTGCAGATCAAGGTGGCGGAGAACGGCGAAATCCTGGTCAAGTCGGCCGGTTTGCTGAAGGGCTACTACAAGAACCCCACGGCTACCGCTGAAGTGTTGACCACCGATGGCTGGTACCACACCAGCGATGCCGGCTTTCTGGATGCCAGCGGCCATCTGAAGATCATAGACCGCGTGAAAGATGTGGGCCGCATCAAGGGTGGCGCCAACGACGGCGCGATGTTTGCGCCCAAGTACGTGGAGAACAAACTCAAGTTTTTTCCACACATCAAGGAAGTGGTGGCCTATGGCGATGGCCGCGACCGCGTGTGTGTGATGGTCAACATCGACTTCGACGCCGTGGGCAATTGGGCCGAGCGCCGCAACCTGCCGTATGCCGGATACACCGACCTGGCGCAAAAGCCCGAGGTTTATCAACTGGTGCAGGAGTGTATTGAAAAGGTCAATGCCGATCTGGCCAACGACGTCTTACTCGCTGGTTCACAGGTCAGCCGTTTCCTGGTGCTGCACAAAGAGCTGGACGCCGACGACGGTGAACTCACACGGACCAACAAGGTACGCCGTGGCTTCATTGCCGAGAAATACCAGCCCCTGGTGGATGCACTCTACGGTGGCAAGACCTCGCAGTACATCGAAACGGCAGTGAAATTTGAAGACGGCCGCAGTGGCAGCGTCAGCGCCACGCTGGCGATTGGCGACACCAAAACCTTTGCCCCCGTGAAAGCCGCAGCGTAAGCCCTATGAATGCCGTCACCGAGCCCTGGACCATGACCACCAACGCCCCTGTGGAAACACCGCCGTCCCAACACCGCCGCCAGTTCGGCGACGTGATTCTCGACGTGGCCAACATCTCGCTGCGCTTTGGCGGCGTGAACGCACTGACCGACATTTCGTTCAGTGTGCGCGAACACGAGATCCGCGCCATCATCGGTCCCAACGGTGCAGGCAAAAGCTCCATGCTCAACTGCATCAATGGCGTGTATGCGCCGCAGGACGGCAAGATCACCTTTCGTGGCAAGACCTTCAGCCACATGAACAGCCACCAGGTGGCGCAGATGGGCGTGGGCCGCACCTTCCAGAACCTGGCCTTGTTCAAGGGCATGAGTGTGCTGGACAACATCATGTCCGGCCGCAATCTGAAGATCAAAAGCAATCTGTTCTGGCAAGCGCTGCGCATAGGACCGGCGGAGCGCGAAGAGATCCGTCACCGTGAAGTGGTGGAACGCATCATCGACTTTCTGGAGATCCAGGCCTACCGCAAAACGCCCGTGGGCCAGTTGCCCTACGGCCTGCAGAAACGCGTGGACCTGGGCCGTGCCTTGGCCATGGAGCCGCAGGTTTTGCTGCTCGACGAGCCCATGGCTGGCATGAACGTTGAAGAGAAACAAGACATGTGCCGCTTCGTGCTCGACGTGAACGACGAATTCGGCACCACCGTGGTGTTGATCGAGCATGACATGGGCGTGGTGATGGACATCAGCGACCGTGTGGTGGTGCTCGACTACGGCAAGAAGATCGGTGACGGCACACCCGAAGAAGTGCGCAACAACCCCGACGTGATCCGCGCCTATCTCGGCACCTCACACTAAGGACCACAGCCATGGCATTTTTTCTGGAAACATTGCTCGGCGGCCTGATGGCCGGCATGTTGTATTCGCTGGTGGCGCTGGGTTTTGTGTTGATCTACAAGGCTTCCGGCGTGTTCAACTTTGCGCAGGGTGCGATGGTGCTGTTTGCCGCGCTGGCGATGGCGCGGTTTGCCCAATGGATTCCCGAGTGGACCGGCCTGAGTTCGATCTGGTTGGCCAACGTGCTGGCGTTTGCCGTGGCCGGTGTGATCATGTTCGCCGTGGCTTGGTTGATTGAAAAGCTGGTGCTGCGCCATCTGGTGAACCAAGAGGGCGCCACGCTGCTCATGGCCACGTTAGGCATTACCTACTTTCTGGAAGGTCTGGGTCAAACACTGTTTGGCAGCAGCATCTACAAGATCGACATCGGCATGCCCAAAGACCCTATCTTTGTGCTTGAAGGTGTGTTCCAGGGTGGGGTGCTGATCAACCCGGAAGACGTGATTGCCGCCGCCATCGCTGCGGCCTTGGTGGTCGGGCTGAGCATCTTCTTCCAGAAAACCATCACCGGCCGTGCGCTGCGCGCCGTAGCCGACGACCACCAGGCCGCGCAGTCCATTGGCATTCCGCTGAACCACATCTGGGTGGTGGTGTGGTGTGTTGCCGGCATGGTCGCGCTGGTGGCCGGGATGATCTGGGGCAGCAAGCTGGGCGTGCAGTTTTCGCTCACCACGGTGGCGCTGCGTGCGCTGCCGGTGGTGATCCTGGGCGGGCTCACTTCGGTGCCGGGCGCCATCATAGGTGGCTTGATCATAGGGGTAGGCGAGAAGCTTTCCGAGGTCTACCTGGGCCCGTTGGTCGGCGGAGGTATCGAGATCTGGTTTGCGTATGTGCTGGCGCTCGGCTTCCTTCTTATTCGCCCCCAAGGTCTCTTTGGCGAAAAAATCATTGACCGGGTTTAGACCTATGAACACCCCCAGTCTTCGCGCACTTCGTGTCGCTATGCCAACCCCCTTGCAGGGGGCAACACTTGCGGCCTGGCAAAGCCAGTTTTGCAGTGTTTGCCTGCCAAGCGAGCGTTAACTTCTATAGGCGCCTGAAATGCTTTACAGAGAAAACGGCCAATTTAAGTCCAGCTACCGTGCGGACCAGCAGATCTTCGCCATCACGCAAGACCGCTGGGCCATGCTGGCGCTGTTGGCGCTGGCCTTCATCGTGGTGCCGGCGTTCGCCAGCGACTACCTGTTTCGCGCCATCTTGATCCCCTTCCTCATCATGGCGCTGGCCGCGCTGGGTGTGAACATCCTGGTGGGTTACTGCGGGCAGATCTCGCTGGGCTCGGGCGCCTTCATGGCGGTGGGTGCCTACGGCGCCTATAACTTCTTTGTGCGGGTGCCGGGCATGCCGCTGATCCCGGCGTTGATCTTGGGTGGCCTGTGTGCCACGGCGTTCGGCATTTTGTTCGGCCTGCCAAGCCTGCGTGTGAAGGGGCTTTATCTGGCGGTGGCCACACTGGCCGCGCAGTTCTTCAGCGACTGGATGTTCCTGCGCATCAAGTGGTTTGTGAACGACTCACCCTCGGGCTCGATCTCGGTCAACGGTCTGCAGGTGTTTGGCTTGCCGATTGAGAGCGCGCAGAGCAAATACCTGTTCTGCCTGGTGCTTTTGGCCGTGATTGCGCTGCTGGCCAAGAACCTGGTGCGGGGCGCCATTGGCCGCGAGTGGATGGCCATTCGCGACATGGACGTGGCGGCCGCCGTGATCGGCATCCGCCCCATGTATGCCAAGCTCACCGCGTTTGCGGTCAGCTCGTTCATTGTGGGTGTCGCCGGTGCCTTATGGGGCTTTGTGCACCTGGGTGCGTGGGAGCCTGCGGCGTTTTCGGTCGACCAGTCATTTCGCCTGCTGTTCATGGTCATCATCGGTGGCCTGGGCTCGATTGCCGGGGCGTTTTTTGGCGCGGCCTTCATCATTGTGCTGCCGGTGGTGTTGAGCCAGTTGCTGCCGGCCATTGCCTCGATTTTTGGCGTGGAGGTTTCCACCGCCACGGTTTCACACGCGGAGTTGATGGTGTTTGGCGCTTTGATCGTGTGGTTCCTGATCGTCGAGCCCCATGGCCTGGCCAAGTTGTGGTCTATCGGTCGGCAGAAGCTGCGCATCTGGCCGTTCCCGCATTGATTTTCTGTCGCGCATCACATCTGTTTCGGGGTTGGTTCTAAACACAAGGAGAGAGACAAATGAAGCTTCAACACGTACGCAAAATGGTGCTGGCCATGACGGCTGTCGCGGCCGGTGCATCGGCCATGCTCAGCACATCGGCCTGGGCACAGGCCAAAGAGCAGTTCTTCCCGCTGCTGTCGTACCGCACCGGGCCGTATGCGCCCAATGGTGTGCCATGGGCCAACGGCAAGCAGGACTATCTGAAAATGGTCAACGCGCGCGACGGTGGCATCAACGGTGTGAAGCTCACCTATGAAGAGTGCGAAACCGGCTACGCCACGGACCGTGGTGTGGAGTGTTATGAACGCCTGAAGAGCCGCCCCGGCGTGGCGCTGTTTGATCCGCAGGCCACTGGCATCACCTTTGCGCTGACCGAGAAGGCACCTGTCGACAAGGTGCCGCTGCTCACCCTGGGCTATGGACTGTCGGTGGCGCAAGACGGTATGGCCTTCAAGTGGAACTTCCCGTTGATGGGCAGCTACTGGACTGGCGCCGACATCCTGATCCAGCATTTGGGCAAGAAGGAAGGTGGCCTGGACAAGCTCAAGGGCAAGAAGATCACGCTGGTCTACCACGACTCACCGTTTGGCAAAGAGCCGATTCCGCTGCTGCAAGAGCGCGCCAAGATGCATGGTTTTGACCTGCAGATGATTCCGGTCACGGCGCCCGGCGTGGAGCAAAAATCCGCCTGGCTGCAAGTGCGCCAAAGCCGCCCCGACTATGTGTTGCTGTGGGGCTGGGGCGTGATGAACTCCACCGCGCTGAAGGAAGCCCAAGCCACGGGTTATCCACGCGACAAGATGTATGGTGTGTGGTGGGCCGGTGCCGAGCCGGATGTGAAAGACGTGGGTGAAGGCGCCAAGGGCTACAACGCGCTGGCGCTCAACACCTCGGGCACACAACCCAAGGTCATTCAAGACATCCTGAAGTATGTACACGACAAGGGCCAAGGCACGGGGCCCAAGGATGAAGTGGGCTCGGTGCTGTACACGCGCGGCGTGATCATCCAGATGCTGTCGATCGAAGCCGTGCGCCGCGCGCAGGAGCGTTTTGGCAAGGGCAAGGTCATGACCGGTGAGCAAGTGCGCTGGGGACTGGAAAACCTGGCGCTGGACCAGAAGCGTCTGGACGAGTTGGGCCTGGCCGGCGTGATGCGCCCGCTCAGCACCTCGTGTGCCGACCACATGGGTTCGACCTGGGCACGTGTGCAGACCTGGGATGGCCAGAAGTGGAGCTTCAGCTCTGACTTCATGCAGGCCGACGAGCAGATCTTGAAGCCCATGGTGAAAGCCGGTGCCGAGAAGTATCTGGGCGACAAGAAGATGACGCGCCGCGAAGTGGCGGACTGCCAGAGCTAAGGAGCAGCCCCGAGACGCTGACCTGCCTGCCCCCTTCTCTCCTGGCGCATTGCGCAGATGGAAGAGGGGAAGGGGGATACCAGCAGCGCGGCGGGGCGACCCTTGCGTGGTGGCCCCGGCCTGGGGTGCACCCGCAGTCCTTCGACTGGCACAGCGAAAGCAACACATGGAATCACCAAACATCGTTCTCAACGTCAACGGCATCGAGGTCATCTACAACCACGTGATCCTGGTGCTCAAAGGCGTGTCGTTGCGTGTGCCCGAGGGCGGCATCGTGGCGCTGCTCGGTGGCAACGGCGCGGGCAAGACCACCACGCTGCGTGCCATCTCCAACCTGCTCAAGGGTGAACGCGGCGAGGTCACCAAGGGGTCAATCGAACTGCGTGGCGACCGCATTGAAAATCTGAGTCCGGCCGATTTGGTGCGGCGTGGCGTGGTGCAGGTGATGGAAGGGCGGCATTGTTTTGCCCACCTCACGATCGAGGAAAACCTGCTCACCGGCTCCTACACACGCACCAGCAAAGGCGAAATCGCGGCCAATCTGGACAAGGTCTACAACTACTTTCCGCGGCTGAAAACGCGGCGCACCTCGCAGGCGGCCTACACCTCTGGCGGTGAGCAGCAAATGTGCGCCATTGGCCGCGCCATCATGTCCAACCCGAGCATGGTGCTGCTCGATGAACCTTCCATGGGCCTGGCGCCGCAGATCGTGGAAGAAGTGTTCAACATCGTCCAGGACCTGAACAAAAAGGAGAAAGTGACCTTTTTGCTGGCCGAGCAAAACACCAGCATGGCGCTGCGTTACGCCGACTACGGCTACATCCTGGAGAGTGGACGCATCGTGATGGATGGAGCCGCCAGCGACCTGGCCAGCAACGAAGACGTGAAAGAGTTTTACCTGGGTGTGGGCAGTGGTGAACGCAAGAGTTTCCGAGATGCCAAAAGTTATAAACGCCGCAAACGCTGGCTCGCCTGAGGTAAAGCGCATGACTGCTTTTTACGACAACCTGGAGGCGCGCTCGCCCAGCCAACGCGCAGCGGAGCAGATGTCTGCACTGCGCCAGCAACTGGTGCACGCACAGATGGAAACCGCTGCGTTTGCCGAGATCCTGCGCGGCGTAGATCCTTATCAAATCGATTCGCGTGCGGCGCTGGCGCAGTTGCCGGTGACGCGCAAATACGAACTGCTGGCGCGCCAGCAAGCGCAGCGCGCCGAGGGCGTGGGCTCGGCGGGTTATCCATTCGGCGGCTTCAGCGCCATTGGCTTTGGCTCGGCCATGCCACGCATCTTTGCCAGCCCCGGCACCATCTACGAACCCGAGGGCACACGGCGCGACTATTGGCGCATGGCACGAGCCATGTATGCGGCTGGTTTTAGGCCGGGCGAGTTGATCCACAACTGCTTCAGCTACCACTTCGTGCCCGCCGGGTCGATGATGGAAACCGGCGCCCATGCCCTGGGCTGCACGGTGTTTGCGGGCGGCACCGGCCAGACCGAGCAGCAGGTGCAGGTCATGGCCGATCTGGCCCCGGCGGGCTACATAGGCACGCCCAGCTTCTTGAAAATCATCCTGGAGAAAGCGGCCGAGATGCAGCGGCCATTGCCGTCGGTCACCAAGGCGCTGGTCTCGGGTGAGGCATGTCCGCCCTCGCTGCGCGACTGGTTTGCCAGCCAGGGTGTGGCCGCCTACCAGTGTTATGCCTCGGCCGACCTGGGGCTGATCGCCTACGAGACCAGTGCGCGCGAAGGCCTGGTGCTGGACGAGGGGGTGGTGGTGGAAATTGTGCGTCCCGGCACCGGCGACCCCGTGCCCGACGGTGAGGTGGGTGAACTGGTGGTGACCACGCTGAATGCCGACTACCCGTTGATCCGTTTTGGCACGGGTGATTTGTCGGCGATCCTGCCGGGGGCTTGCCCGACCGGCCGCACCAATACGCGTATCAAGGGCTGGATGGGCCGTGCCGACCAAACCACCAAGGTGCGTGGCATGTTTGTGCATCCGGGCCAGGTGGCGGAAGTTTTGAAGCGTTTTCCCGAAGCCCTGCGTGCACGCTTGGTTGTGGCCGGTGAAATGGCCAACGACAGCATGACGCTGCATGTAGAGGTGCCAGCGGCCACGGACGGTTTGGGTGAGCGTATTGGCGAAGCCATTCGTGATGTGACCAAGCTGCGTGGCGACGTGGTGTTTGTTACACCCGGAAGCCTGCCCAACGACGGCCGTGTGATCGAAGACGCGCGCAGCTACAAATGAGATCAGTGCTCAGCAATCTTTCGGTGTTGCAGGTGCTATTTAAAAGCTAGCTTGACGCGCTTTTCCAGAGCGGTATGTGGCGATGATTTTCTTAAATCGCCCCATTAAATGTGCGGCCTTTCTTTAGGTAAATCCCTCGGGTGTAGCGACAGCCGTGCGGGCTAATATCGCGCCACATTTATAGGGAGCGTTACTCATGAAAAAACTAGCAGCTATTGCCTTGGCAACCTTGTCTTTCTGTGCCGTGTCATCGGTGCAGGCCGCCGATTACCCCACCAAGCCCATCAGCATCGTGGTGCCGTTCGCCGCCGGTGGCCCCACCGACCGTGTGGCCCGAGACTTGGCCGAAGCCCTGCGCAAGCAATTCGGTGGCGTGAGCATTCTGGTGGACAACGTGGCGGGCGCTGGCAGCTCCATCGGTTCGGCCAAGGTGGCGCGGGCCGCACCCGACGGCTACACCCTGCTGTTGAACCACATTGCCATGTCGACCATGCCTGGCCTGGTGCGCAACCTGCCGTTCAAGGTCGAGTCCGACTTTGAATACCTGGGCATCGTCAATGACGTGCCCATGACCTTGATCGCCAAACCCACCATGGCGGCGAATAACTTCGCCGAACTGCAAACCTGGATCACCGCCAATAAGGGCAAGATCAACTTGGGTAATGCGGGTGTGGGCTCGGCTTCGCATCTGTGTGGCCTGTTGTTCCAAAGCGCCCTGGCGTCCGACATGACCCCCGTGCCCTACAAAGGCACGGCGCCGGCGATTGCCGACCTGATTGGCGGCCAGATCGACCTGCTGTGTGACCAGACCACCAACACCACGGGCCAGATCGAAGGCAAGAAGGTCAAGGCCTATGCCGTGACCACCGCCAAGCGCCTGACCACGCCCGCACTGAAAGACTTGCCTACGATGCAAGAGGCCGGCGTAAAGGGTTTTGAGGTCACCATCTGGCACGGCCTGTATGCGCCCAAGGGCACGCCAGCCGATGTCCTGACCAAGGTGAACACGGCACTCAAGGCCGCGATGAAGGACCCTGAGTTCATCAAGAAGCAGGAAGGCCTGGGCGCAGTGGTGACTACCGACAAACGTGTGGAGCCTGCCGAGCACAAGAAATTCGTCGCTGCAGAAATTGCCAAGTGGACGCCCATCATCAAGGCCGCAGGCGTTTACGCTGACTAAGATAAAGACTGACAGCGGGGCATTGCGCTAGGCGCAATGTGACCCAAACGCCCGTCTCAAAGCCCCTGTGCCCTGGCCAGGGGCTTTTTTTTGCCTCATCGCGCATCGTGGCGTGTGGGCTTCGCTTGACGCCACGCTGATCAAGCGCGCGGGTAAGCCCTGAGCGGGAAACTCCGAGGCCTGAAGTTGGTAACGTTCGTTACGATTTTGTGGGTCTATCCACAACCAGGGGTTCACCCATTTCGCCGTGACAACAGCCACTGAAGCCTCAATTTGTATTGCCTTGTACCGCAGCATGGTACGTATCCGCGCCTTTGAAAATGCCGCCGAGATTGCCAGCCAGGGCGGGGTGAGTGCCTATGGTCAAAGTGCCGGGGGCACGGCCAAGGTGCGCGGCCCGCTGCATTTGTCCACCGGCCAGGAGGCGGTACCGGCTGGTGTGTGTGCACATCTGCGAGCCAGTGACTACCTCACCTCCACCCACCGTGGCCATGGCCACACGCTGGCCAAAGGAGCCGACCTCACACGCATGATGTGTGAGCTGTTTGGCAAGGCGAGCGGCTTCAACGGTGGCAAGGGCGGCTCCATGCACATCGCTGATTTTTCAGTCGGCATGCTGGGTGCCAACGGTGTGGTGGCGGCTGGCTTGCCGATTGCGGTGGGCGCGGCCCATGCGCAAAAGCTGCAGGCGCGGGACGCGATTACCGTATGTTTTTTTGGCGACGGCGCGATCAACCGTGGCCCGTTTCTCGAGGCCCTGAACTGGGCGCGTGTCTACGACCTGCCGGTGCTGTTCGTCTGTGAGGACAACCGCTGGAGCGCCACCACCGCCAGCGGGCCGATGACCGCCGGTGAGGGTGCCTCGGCACGCGCCATCAGCCTGGGCATTCCCGCAACACCCGTGGACGGCAACGACGTGATGGCGGTGTACCGAGCCGCCGCATCAGTGGTGCAGGCGGTGCGCGCCGGGGGCGGCCCGCAGTTGCTGCACGCGCTCACCTACCGCGTGAAAGGCCATGTGTCGGTAGACCCAGCGGCTTACCGCGACCCTGCCGAATTACAAGCGGCTTTGTTGACCGATCCGATTGCGCGTGCACGTGCCGCATGGCAAGCCGCGGGCCGCGACCCGGCTGTCTGTGAACAGCTCGAGGCTGAAGCCCAAGCCGAAGTCGCGGCCGCCTTGGCCGTTGCCGCCGACGCGCCTTGGCCGGCCGCCGAAGACGCCTACAGCGACGTTCAAACCACCGGAGCCGGCACATGGTACTGAGCACAGAAACACTGTCCTATGCACAAGCCGCCGCACTGGCCGTGCAGCATGAAATGCAGGCCGACCCGAATGTCGTGGTGCTTGGCGAGGATGTTGGCCGTGGCGGCATCTTTGGCCAGTACAAAGGCCTGCAACAGCGCTTCGGGGCCGATCGTGTGATCGATACACCCATCAGTGAAGCCGCCATCATGGGCGCCGGTGTGGGCATGGCGCTGGCCGGCTTGCGCCCCGTGGTGGAGATGCGCGTGGTCGATTTCGCGCTGTGTGGCATGGACGAGATCGTCAACCAGGCGGCCAAGAACCGCTTCATGTTTGGCGGTCAGGGGCGTGTGCCGCTGGTGGCGCGTATGCCCAACGGCATCTGGGATGCCTCGGCAGGGCAACACTCGCAGTCGCTCGAAGCCTGGTTTGCACACCTGCCGGGTGTGGCCGTGGTCTGCCCATCGACCCCGCAAGACAACTATTCACTGTTGCGCGCGGCCATGCAATCGGGCGACCCGGTGGTCTACATGGAGCACAAAACCTTGTGGGGCAGCAGCGGCGAAGTGCAGACCGGCTTGCATATCCCGCTGGGTCTGGCCGCACGTCGCCACACCGGTAGCGACCTGACCTTGGTGAGCTGGGGCAAACAAGCGCTGGTGTGTGAACAGGCCTGTGTGGCGTTGGCCGCACTCGGCGTGCAGGTGGACTGCCTGGACCTGCGCACCATCTGGCCATGGGACCGCGCCACGGTGCTCGAATCCACTGCGCGCACCGGCCGCTTGCTGGTGGTGCATGAGGCGGTGCAGGCCGGTGGTTTTGGTGCCGAGATTGCGGCCACCGCGGCCGAAGCCACGGGCTGCCGCATCAAACGCCTGGGGGCGCCGCGCATCCCGGTGGGTTATGCGCCGGTGCTGGAGGCGCAGTCGCGGGTGACGCTGGAGATGGTGGTGGCCGAGGCCCGTGCTCTGGCCGACGTGGTGTGATGACCAGAGTCAAGTTGCCGCACACCGCCGCCCCCGCTGCGGATGCTTCGGTGTTCTTCAAGCTGGTCCGCGTGGTCAACCTGACCGCGCGGCCGTTTCAGGAGAGTGTGGGGCGGCAGTATCAACTGACGCTGAACGAATGGCGTGTGCTGGCGGTGTTGGCGGTGTTGGCGCAGCATGCGGATGTCACGGCCATGGCCGTGGCCGATCTCACGGGTCTGGACAAGATGTCGGTGAGCCGCGCGCTGCGTGGGCTGGCGCGACGTGGCCGCCTGCAAACACAGACGCTGGAGAGCGACTTGCGCAAGCGCCAGCTCCAAGTCACACCTGCAGGGCGCGCATTGTTCATGGAGGTGTGGCCGCTGGCGCAGCAGCGCGAGGCCGCGCTGTTTGCAGATTTACCTGCGGCCGAGCTGGCGCAACTCGGCGCAGTGCTCGACAAGCTGGTGGTTTCAGTGCGCAGCCAGCGCTAGGGGCTAGGCCACGCCGGGTTTTCCATCTTTGCCGCTGGCCGCGCTGCCTTTAAAAGTGCAGGCAATCACAAGGAGAGCCCCGCATGCCGTCACATCGTTCCCGGTCCCACACGCGCCGCCAACTGTTGCTGGGCGCTGCCAGCCTGGCCACCGCAACGCTGCTGCCCAGCTTCGCTTGGGGCCAAAGCGCCTGGCCCAGCAAGCCGGTGAAGATCGTTGTACCGTTTCCGCCTGGCGGCACCACCGACATCCTGGCGCGTGCCATGGCACAAGAGTTGACACGTGCGTTCAACCAGCCGTTTGTGGTCGACAACCGGGCCGGCGCGGGCGGCAATATCGGATCCGAGTTGGTGGCCAAGTCGCCGCCCGACGGTTACACGCTGTTGATGGGCACGGTGGGCACCCATGGCATCAACAAGGCGCTGTACGACAAGCTGGGCTTCGACCCGGTGAAGGACTTCGCCCCCGTCACCCTGGTGGCCGGTGTGCCGAACGTGATGGTGGTGAATGCCGAGAAGGCCAAGGCCATGGGCATTGAAAACGTGGCCGACTTCATTCGTTATGCCAAGGCACATCCGGGCAAGCTGAACATGGCGTCCAGCGGCAACGGCACGTCCATCCACATGGCCGGTGAGTTGTTCAAGGCCATGACGGGCATCTATATGACGCACTTCCCCTACCGTGGCTCGGGGCCGGCTTTGATGGACATGGTGGGGGGCACCATGGATGTGATGTTCGACAACCTGCCGTCGTCCATGCAGCAGATCAAGGCCGGCAAACTCAAGGCCCTGGCCGTGACCAGCGCGCAGCGCTCCGCCGCGCTGCCCGATGTGCCGACGGTGGAAGAGGCGGGTGGGCCGGCACTCAAAGGTTTTGAGGCCAGCTCGTGGTTTGGTTTGCTGGCGCCTGCGGGTACGCCGCCCGACATCGTCAACGCCGTGCAGCGCGAGGTGGCCAAGGCGATGGCCACGCCAGCGGTCAAGGAAAAGATGCTGGCGCAGGGCGCGATCCCCAGTGGCAACACGCCGCAGGAGTTTGCGCAACTGATCGACTCGGAACTGAAGAAATGGGCGCCGGTGGTGAAGACCTCAGGCGCTAAAGTTGACTGACCCCCAGTCTGCGCGCACTGCGTGTCGCTGCGCCAACCCCCTTGCAGGGGGCAACACCGGTGGCCCGGCGAAGCCGGCTCCACGGTGTTCTGGACTGGCGAGCCGTGTTTAAAGCGCTGGCTTACTTTGTTTTGACGAAGGTGTCGCGCGCTGTCACCGCCAGGTCGGTGTAGTTGGAGAACATGCCGTCCATGCCCATGTCGAGATACTTCTTGTACTCGGCGGCGGCCAGGGTGGCATCGGCTTGGGCGAAGGTCCAGCCGTGCACCTTCAGGCCGGCGGCGTGGGCCTGGTCGATGTAGGCCTTGGTGATGGGGTAGGTGGAGACGTTGATGACCAGACCAATGCCCGCCACAAACTGCGCCGCTTCCTGCAAGGTCAGCAGGGTCGGCGTTGCGCCGGTGATCACGGCCACGCGGGCCACGTTGTCGCTGCCCATGACGGCTGCACCCAACAGGATTTGTGGGAATTGTGTACCTTTCGCCAAGCTCTTGGTGCGCATGCTGCGCAACGTGGCGTCGCTGAACGACTGCACGAACAGCTTGCTGGTGCTGCTGTACTGGTACTTGATCAGTGTGCTGAGAATCGCGTCTTCCATCGCCGGGTCGGCTTGCTTGGCCTCGGGGTAGACACCAACACGCGTGTTTTGGCGGCTCAGGCGCTCGACCAGGTCCAGCACTTCTTCAAAGGTCGGCACGGTCCAGGGTGAAACACTGCTGGGCGTGAACCCGGAGTAGCTGGTTTTGCCGGTGCCGGTGGGTTGCACCGTCAGTGTTTTGATTTCGGCCAGCGTGAAGTCGGCCACCTTGTAAGCGTTGTTGCGCTTGGCGAACAGCGTCGCGACGTTGGTGGTGCGCTCCAGCGTGTCGTCGTGTATCGCCACCAGCGCGCCGTCCTTGCTGAGTTGCAGGTCGGGCTCGATGAAGTCTGCACCCAGGCGCACGGCCAGTTCATAACCCCCCAGGGTGTGTTCGGGCAGGTAGCCGCTGGCGCCGCGGTGGGCGATCACCAGGGGCTGGGTGCTGACGTAGTTTGTGTTGTTATTGGTCTCACTGCCACCGCCGCAGGCGGTAAGACCTGCGGCAGCGAGCAAAGCGATCAAGGCCATTCTTTTTTGCATCCTCGGTTCCCTGTATTGGAAAACCCAGAACATTAAGCCGACGAAGTGACTTCTCGATGACAGCTTGCGTTGGGCATGGCGCCGCCGCCCTTGAGTGCAACAAATGCCTGGACGTGTTGGTGTGGACCTGCTCAGCGGCTTAAACGCCCCACACGATGTCGCTGCCATCTTTCTGCGCGCGACGCAGCAGCTCCAGAAAAGGTGCGGCACGTTGCCTAAGTGATACCGGCGCAGCTTTGTCTTCGTTGTCGTCCTTGGCCGTTTCAGCCGACCCCGGTGTGGGCGCTGACGTCGCTTGGTCCTCGCGTGCCAGAGCTTCGGTCAGCGCGCTGATGGCACTCGCCGTTTCGCTGGCCGTGATGATGCCTTGGCCCGCAGGCGACTTGCCGATGATCTGCAGAATTTGCCGCCCGTTGGGTTCGAGCATGATCACATCAGCCGCGTTTTTGGATTTGAATTTGTAGAGCATGGTGTCTGGCGCAGAGGATGCGTGTGGGGTAAGAAAGGTATGTACCGCTACGCAAGATCCGTGAGCCTAGCGGTACATGCCTTCGCGGTTGAACGGATACTGTGACTGGGCTCCCGGCATGCTGCCACTGGTGAGGTCGCCGTCGGGGCGGGTGGAGAGCATTTGATGCAAGGAAATCCAGCCTTGTTCGAAACTCATGGCGCTGCCTGCGAGGTAGAGTCTATAGGCACGCAGAATGCGCTCCGCGCCTTGTTCACCCGCCGTGGTGCGCAGAATGACCGTGGCCTGGTCAAGGTGGGCTTCGAGAGCATCGGACCAGGCCCACAAGGTGCGCGCGTAGTGCGGGCGCAGGTTTTCGGTGTCGACCATCTCCAGCCCGGCCAAGGCCGTTTCGCGTAGCAGCTGGCTCACATGCAGCAGCTCACCTCCGGGGAAGATGTACTTCTCGATGAAGTCGCCCATGCCATGGCCCAACTGGTCTACACCAGGTGCTCCGGCTGTGATGCCATGGTTCAACGTCAGGCCACCTGGGCGGAGCAGCCGTCGAATTTTGCCGAAGTACTGCGGCATGTTGGCCTGGCCCACGTGCTCGAACATGCCCACGGAGGAAATCTTGTCGAACAGCGCGTCTTCCGGCAGATGCCGGTAGTCCAGCAGCAACACACGGGCCTGGCCCTGCAAGCCGCGACGCGTGATTTCCGCCTCCACGTGGGCGTGTTGGTTCTTTGACAGCGTGATGCCGGTGGCTTGCACGCCGTAATGCTCGGCAGCCCACAGCAACAGCCCACCCCAGCCCGAGCCGATATCTAGAAAACGCTCGCCACGCTGCAGCATGAGCTTGCGGCAGATGTGGTCGAGCTTGGCTTCCTGGGCTTGCGCCAGCGACATGTCGGTTTCACGGTAGTAGGCACAGGAGTAGACCTGGCGTGGGTCTAGCCACAGGGCGTAAAAGTCGTCGGATATGTCGTAGTGAAACTGTATCTGCCGTGCGTCTTTGATCGGCGTGTGGGCTGCCAGCGACTTGGCGCGGTGCAGGATATGGGTCCACCAGGCGCTGCGCTCGCCGATGGGGTGACCCGGCAGCAGCTTGGCGGCGACCGCCATCAGGTCGCGCATCTGGCCTTTGAGCTGTATGCGGTTCTCGACAAAGTCCTCCGCCATACGCCCGATCTGGCCTGCGGCCATGGTGGCCAGGCTGGACCAGTCGTTGAAGGTGAGGGTGACGGGGGCTTGGCTGGGCCCTACCTGCTGCCCTGCGGGCAAACGCACGGCTACCGGCACCGGCAGGTTCTGGAGTCGTGCTTCAATTTGATGAATCAAAGACTGCATGGCTTGATTTTGTGGAGCAGATCAACAGGCGTCAACACCCGCCTTGTAGGTTGCCACCGCATTTTTTACGCTAAACGGCTTGGGCTTCATGCTCGATACACTTTGCCCTTTATTGTTGATCGGCCACCGTGTGCGTGGCACCGTGCCGTGCATCGATTCCTGATAGTCTTTTGGGTTCGCTTTTTGCCGATGTTGCTGGCAGCCCTGCTGCTCTCGGGCTGCGCCGACACCGGCTACCTGCTGCAATCGGCCGTGGGCCACGTGAAACTGCTGCAAGCCGCGCGCCCGATAGACGACTGGGTCGCCGACCCGCAGACCCCCGAGCCCTTGCGCCTGCGGCTGCAACTGGCCCAACGCATGCGTTCCTTTGCTGTGGCCGAGCTGCATCTGCCCGACAACAACAGCTACCACCGCTACGCCGACTTGCACCGTTCCGCCGCGGTGTGGAACGTGGTGGCGGCACCGGCTTTTTCACTCACTTTGCAGACCTGGTGTTTCCCGGTGACGGGCTGCATTGGCTACCGTGGCTATTTTGCCGAGGCGGATGCGCGCAGCTTGGCGCAAAACTTGGCCGCACAGGGACTGGAGACCACTGTTTACGGGGTGCCTGCCTATTCCACCCTGGGCTGGATGAACTGGGCTGGCGGTGATCCGCTGCTCAACACCTTCATTTTTCAGCCCGAAGGTGAGTTGGCGCGATTGCTGTTCCACGAATTGGCGCACCAACTGGTGTACGCGCAAGACGATACCGCTTTCAACGAATCGTTTGCCACTGCGGTGGAACGTTTGGGCGGCGCGCGCTGGTTGGCCGAGCAGAGCACTGACGCCGCACGCAGCGAGTACGCCGCTTATGACACGCGGCGCCGGGCGTTCCAGGCCTTGCTGCTGGCGACGCGTCAACGCCTGGCGGCGCTTTACAAGCAAGAAGTGCCTGAAACCGGCCCCACAGAAGCGCAAATAGCTACTAAAAATGAAGTGATGCAGCGCTTCAAAAGTGATTACGCCGCGTTGAAGGTCAGCTGGGGTGGCTACGCTGGATACGACCGTTTTGTCGGCCAGGCCAACAACGCGAGTTTTGGTGTGCAGGCCGCGTACGACGGCCTGGTGCCTGGATTTGAAGCGCTGTTTCGGCGCAGCGGGGCCGACTGGCAGGCGTTTTACCGGGAGGTGCGGCGCCTGGCCGAGCTGCCCAAAGAAAAGCGGCACGCTGCATTGCAGGTGCCGCCGCAATGATCTGGCAGGTGGTCAGCTCAGTTCGCTGATCAGGTCAATGTACTGCTGCTTGGCTTCGTCCGTGTCGGTGCCCTTGAGCTTGTTCCAGGCGTCCCACTTGGCGCGGCCGACCATGTCGCTGAAGCCCGGCTTGTCGCCTTCGATGTCTCCGCTGCTGCCTTGTTTGTAAAGCGCATAAAGCTTGAGCAACGTACCGTTGTCGGGGCGCTCGCTGAGGTTTTTAGAATTTGCTACGGCCGCGTCAAACGCGGCGACTAGATCTGCCATCTCGAGAAACTCCTGGTGTAAATGTCGGTGCTGCTGCTCCCCGCAGGCTGGGGTGCTTGGGTTTGCCATCTTATGCATTGCAAATGACGTGCCGACAGCCTTCGTCGCTCAGGCGACAACGGCCGATAACGGTCGGTAGTGCTCGGTAATCGTCAGTAATGGTCGGCAACCGCCGCTGCCAGGGGCCTAATCAGCCAGTTCGGAGCGTGCCAGGTCCACCGCCAGGCGGTCCGCCGCGTCGATCGGCGTAATGGCTCCGGCCTTTTCGTACAACGCCGTGGCTTCTGGCAGCAGCTTCTCGCCTTCGAGCATGAGCAAAGCATTGGCGTACTCCACCATGCCTATTGACGATTCTGGCATCAGCCGTAGCGCCTCGCGCAACAGCCGCAGGCTCTCTTCTTTCTTGACGCCGTAGGTCATGCTGGCGATCAGCAGGCCAACCTTGTCGATCACGTCGGCGTGGAACATGCCAAGCGCTATGTGCGCCTCGGCATGGTCAGGGACCAATGCAATGGTTTTTTCCAGCGCCTCTTTCACCTTGGTACCCAAACCCTGGGCCAGCGCCTTGGCAACGCTGATGCCCTGGCTGTAGCGGCCAAGTGCATAGGCGTGCAAAAACCAGGCATTGGCGTTGTTGGGCTCGGTTTCGGTTTGTGCATGGGCGCGCTCGGCGACGGCCATCAGCCGTTCCAGGCGCGACTTCTCACGCGGCTCCAGGTAGTTGGCGTACACGATGGCGGCCTTGTTGGCGGCCATCAAGCCACTGCCTCCGGCAGCCAGTCCCGCGGCTTCGGCTTGTTCAAAGTCGCCAGCATGGTAGTGCGCCCAGGCCGCGAGTTCGGCGGCGCTGCGCGGCAGAGGCTCTTTGTCGCCGCGGTGCAGCACAGCCCAGTTTTTCTTCGTGGTCGCGGGAGTGAATGCATAGGCGCCAGCGTGGGGAAATGGCGTCCATTTCGGCATGGGTTTCTCCTAGGCAGGCTCTTTTGGGGTATCAGCATAAGCCTCAACCAGGTGCAATAAATGCGCCCGTTGTGTTGGCTCCAGGTACGGTACCAGCAATTGAAGTACGTGTGAGGCGCCACGCAGCAAAGCCACCCCGGCGCTCTCGGGTTCCAGTGCTTGTCGTGGGTTCAGCACATACTCAAAACTCAGCCAGTAGGTGAGTACCACCACCATGCTGGTGCTGGTGGTGTCTCGTTCGCGCGCATCGATGTGCAAAGCGCCCGAGCCACTCATGCCGTCGAGCAAGCGGCGTACTGCTTGTGTCTTTTGGTTCAGAACCGACTGGAAATGGGTTTCCAGTCGGCGATTGTTGCTCAGCAAATCGTTGAGATCTCGGTACAAGAAACGGTATTGCCAGATCAACTCAAACAGGCTGTGCAAGAAGAACCAGGCATCTTCCACGTCACGCACACCATCGCTGGCACCCAGTAGTTCCAGCAGGCCTTGTTCGTAGCGGTTGAACAAGGCATTGATCAGCTCTTCTTTGGCGGGGTAGTGGTAGTACAGGTTGCCGGGGCTGATTTTCAACTCGGCCGAGATCAACGTGGTCGAGACATTGGGCTCGCCAAACCGGTTGAACAAATCCAGCGTCACCTCCAGGATCCGTTCTGCGGTCCTGCGTGGTGGCTTTTTGGCCATAGTCTCCTCCAGCTTTTGGCCCACTCTAACCGAGCGGCCAAGCGGCGAAGACTAGGGAAGGTGCCTAGCTGGATATGTACTCTGCGTATGGGTGGAATGCCTGTTAAATATGACAGGGTGCAGCCTGATCACGTAGGAACAGGCTTACTTTTTGGGTACTGAGGGGTGCTTCGCCAGGGTTTTGCGCGAGGCGGCTTTGGCGGGGGCCTTTTTGGCCGCAGGTTTTGTGTTGCCCTGGCGCACCAGTGCGTCCAGCGTTTTCTGCATGGCGTCGAGCCGTGTGTTCAGGGCATGGAGTTCGGCTGCTGTGGGTAGGCCTAGGTTCTGCATTGCCTTGGCGACGCGGCCTTCAAACAGGTTTTCCAACTTGTCCAACTGGCCGCCAGTCTTGGCCGCCAGGCCGCTGGCGATATCGGTGAGCCGGTTGGTGGCTTCTGTGAGCTTTTCTTCCGCCGCTGCCTGGGTTTTACGCTGCATGCCCAAACCATCACGCACCAGACCTTCAAACATTTTGCTGCCTTCTTCCTGCGCTTTGGCGAAAGCGCCCAGGCCGGCCAGCCAGATTTGCTGGGCCGAGTCCTTGACGGCGTTGGGCGAGGGGGTTGACGGGCCTGGTTGTGGCGTCTCGGGAGAGGGTTTTTTAGGCATGGGACATCCAGTGGCGCAAGGTTTGGCGAGATATTCAGTTATATCGGGATGAGGTCTGTCTGCGGAGCGGCGAAACGGGAGGGTCGGCAGCGCTTGTGCGCCTCACCACTGTAGGCCTTGTTTGCACGCATGGAATAGAGGCCTGGGCCTAATCGGTTCTGACTCTTGGCGCGAGGTACTAGGACACGCAATGACATAATAGTGCGCTCCTCGCTGTTCCATCTTCCAAAGTCCCCCCATGATTCTTGTGACCGGAGGCGCCGGTTTCATCGGCGCCAATTTTGTTTTGGATTGGTTGGCTGGTTCGCAAGAGCCAGTGATCAACCTTGATAAGTTGACTTACGCTGGCAATGCGGAGAATCTGTCGTCCCTCGCGGGCGACGCGCGCCACATTTTTGTGCATGGTGACATCGGCGATGCCTCACTGGTGGCCAGGTTGCTGGCCGAACACCAGCCGCGTGCGGTGGTCAACTTTGCAGCAGAATCGCATGTGGACCGTTCCATCCATGGTCCGGAGGACTTCATCCAGACCAATGTGGTTGGCACGCTGCGCCTGCTCGAAGCGGTGCGCCACCATTGGCTGACACTAGATGACTTGGAACGCGAAGCTTTTCGCTTTTTGCATGTGTCTACCGATGAGGTGTACGGCTCGCTGGCCCCAGACGCGCCGGCGTTTACCGAAGAACACGTCTACGAGCCCAACAGCCCCTATTCGGCCAGCAAGGCCGCGAGCGACCATTTGGTGCGTGCCTGGCACCACACCTATGGTTTGCCGGTGTTGACCACCAACTGCAGCAACAACTATGGCCCACACCATTTTCCCGAAAAGCTGATCCCGCTGATGATCGTCAACGCGCTCGCGGGTAAGCCATTGCCGATTTATGGCGACGGCATGCAAGTGCGTGATTGGCTCTACGTGAAAGACCACTGCAGTGCCATTCGCCGCGTGCTGGCCGCGGGCGAAGTAGGTGAGACCTATAACGTTGGCGGTTGGAACGAAAAGCCCAACCTCGACATCGTGCACACCGTTTGTGGTTTGCTCGACGAGTTGCGCCCACGTGCCGATGGGCAGAGCTACAGCACCCAAATCACCTATGTGAAAGACCGCCCCGGCCACGATCGTCGTTACGCCATTGACGCCCGCAAAATTGAGCGCGAGTTGGGTTGGAAGCCTGCGGAAACCTTCGAAACCGGCATTCGTAAAACGGTGCAGTGGTACCTGGATCACGCCGAATGGGTGGCGCACGTGCAGACCGGGGCTTACCGCGATTGGGTGCAGACCCAGTATGTAGACGCAGCCAAATGAGAATTCTTCTGCTGGGCAAGAGCGGCCAGGTGGGCTGGGAGCTGCAGCGTAGCTTGGCTGTGTTGGGCGACGTCACGGCGCTGAGCCGCGCCAGTACGGAGTACTGTGGGGATCTGAGCAATCTTTCAGGACTGGTCGCAACTGTGCGTGCACTGCGGCCTGACTTGATTGTGAATGCGGCGGCCTATACCGCGGTGGACAAAGCCGAGAGCGATGTGCAGCAGGCTCAGCTTATCAACGCGGACGCCCCTGGTGTTTTGGCTGAAGAGGCGGCGCGCCTCGGGGCGCCGCTGGTCCACTACAGCACCGACTACGTTTTCAATGGCAGTGGGGCGACGCCTTGGCGGGAGACCGATGAAACCGGGCCTCTGAGTGTTTACGGTCGCACAAAGCTTGAGGGTGAGCAACGCATTCAGCAAGCCGGTGGTCGGCATCTGATCTTCCGAACCAGTTGGGTTTACGCAGCACGCGGCGGCAACTTTGCCAAGACGATGTTGCGTCTTGCACGCGAGCGTGAGCGTCTGACGGTGATTGACGACCAATTCGGCGCCCCTACTGGTGCTGATCTGTTGGCTGATGTCACGGCACAAGCGATTTCGCAGGCTTTGAAGCGCGCAGAGATCAATGGAGTTTTTCACCTCGCAGCATCTGGTGAAACCAACTGGCATGCCTATGCCAAGTACGTCATCGACTACGCCAAATCTGCAAGAAATGCGCTCGATTTCGCGGTGAAGGAAGTGGCTGCCATACCCTCCAGTGCATTCCCCTTGCCTGCGCCGCGTCCCTTCAATTCGCGCTTGGACACCACAAAGCTGCGCACTACGTTTGGCCTGAACCTGCCCCAATGGCAGCAAGGCGTTGCGCGCATGCTTGACGAAATTTTGGGAGAACCCTCGTGACCGCACGCAAAGGCATCATCCTCGCTGGGGGCTCCGGGACCCGGCTCCATCCTGCTACGTTGGCCATCAGCAAGCAACTGCTGCCGGTGTATGACAAGCCGATGATTTATTACCCGCTGAGCACGTTGCTGCTCGCTGGTATCCGTGAAATCCTGATCATCAGCACGCCGCAAGACACGCCACGTTTTCAGCAACTGCTGGGCGACGGCAGCCAATGGGGTATTCAACTGCAATATGCAGTGCAACCAAGCCCCGATGGTTTGGCGCAGGCTTTTCTGATTGGCGAAAAGTTTCTGGCGGGCGCGTCTAGCGCCTTGGTGTTGGGCGACAACATTTTTTACGGCCACGACTTGGCTGTTTTGTTGGCCGAGGCGGATACCAAAACGGCTGGCGCGACCGTATTTGCCTATCACGTCCAAGATCCCGAGCGATATGGCGTGGTGGCTTTTGATGGGTTAGGCAAGGCCGTCAGCATAGAAGAAAAGCCGCTGAAGCCTAAGAGCAACTATGCCGTGACCGGGCTGTATTTCTACGACAACCAAGTGGTCGATATCGCCAAGGCTGTGAAACCCAGCGCTCGTGGTGAATTGGAAATCACGGCGGTCAATCAAGCGTACTTGGATCGAGGCCAGTTGAACGTGCAGATCATGAAGCGCGGCTATGCCTGGCTGGATACAGGCACGCATGAAAGTCTGTTGGACGCAGGGCAGTTCATTGCGACCTTAGAGAATCGACAAGGTCTGAAAATCGCCTGCCCTGAAGAGATCGTGTGGCGCAATGGCTTTATTGACGATGAGCAACTAGGCCGTCTGGCCGAGCCTCTTCAGAAGAATGCTTATGGTAAGTACCTGAAGCGTTTGCTGGCTGAAGGGCGTCACGCATGAAGGTCACGCAAACACGCATTCCAGATGTGTTGATTCTGGAGCCCAAGGTCTTTGGCGATAGCCGTGGCTTCTTTATGGAGAGCTTCAATAGCCGGGTCTTTGACGAGGCTGTTGGGCGCCATGTTGAGTTCGTGCAGGACAACCATTCTCGCTCGAGCAGGGGTGTCTTGCGCGGACTGCACTACCAGTTGCAGCAGGCGCAGGGCAAGTTGGTCAGAGTCGCCCGCGGTGCGGTGTTTGACGTGGTAGTCGATATCCGCAAATCTTCGGCCACCTTTGGCCAATGGGTAGGTGTTGAATTGACCGAAGAAAACCAAAAGCAGCTCTGGATGCCTGCAGGCACGGCGCATGGGTTTCTGGTGTTGAGTGAGCTTGCCGACTTTCTGTATAAGACCACGGATTACTATGCCCCAGCGCACGAGCGCTCAATCGCCTGGGACGATCCGACGTTGGGTATTGAGTGGCCTATTCAAGGCTTGACGCCCATCCTGTCGGCGAAAGATCAGGCGGGTTTGAGCCTGAATGCAGCGGAGGTTTTTGCTTGAACGGTTCCAATAAGAATCCGCTGTCGGTGGTGCAGTCATTTTGGATGCATCGGCAGTTGATAGTGCAGTTAATCAAGCGCGAGATTGCCGGCAGATACCGAGGCTCATTCTTGGGCGTGGTCTGGTCATTCATCAACCCCTTGTTGATGCTGAGCATTTATACCTTTGTGTTTGGTGTGGTGTTCAAGTCCCGTTGGCGCTCAGAGTCGGCAGATCCCATTGAGTTTGCCGTGGTGATGTTTGCCGGCGTGATGCTGCATGCCTTGATTGCCGAGTGCATCAATAGGGCGCCGAGTTTGATTGTTAGCAACGTGAACTTCGTGAAGAAGGTTATTTTCCCGCTGGACGCACTGGCTTGGGTTGCTGTGGGCACTGCGCTCTTCCACCTCATGATCGCGCTGCTGATTTTTGTGGCCGCCATCGTGGTTTGGCAAGGCGCGGTTCCGCTCACGGTGTTGTTGGTCCCGGTGCTGATTGCACCCTTTGCGTTGATGACGGTCGGCTTTGTCTGGTTTGTGGCGTCGTTGGGGGTGTACCTACGCGATATCGGCCAACTCATGGGCATCGTGACTTCGTTGTTGATGTTCTTGGCGCCGGTGTTCTACCCACTCGAATCTGTGCCGGCTTCGTTTCGCAAATACCTTTATTTAAATCCCATCACCTTTGTGGTGGAGCAGGTGCGGAATGCGTCGGTTTGGGGGCAGCCTGTGGATTGGGCTGTTTGGGGTATTTACTGTGTGATCGCCTACGTGATTGCGTGGGCTGGCTTTGCGTGGTTTCAACGCATGCGCGGGGGCTTTGCTGATGTCCTCTGATGCTGTGATTGATATCCACGGTTTGAGCAAGCGGTATGAGGTGTATGCCCAGCCTCGTGATCGTTTGCGGCAGATGTTTCTGCCCAAACTGCGCCAATTGGCGGGCTTTGAGTCGCGTGAATACTTTAAAGAATTCTGGGCACTGAAGAATGTGAACTTCAGTGTTGCGCGTGGCGAGACCGTGGCCATCATTGGCCAAAACGGTTCGGGTAAGTCGACGTTGCTGCAGCTTATTTGTGGCACGTTGTCCCCTACATCGGGCGAGGCCAAAATCCATGGCCGCATTGCGGCGCTGCTGGAATTGGGGGCTGGTTTTAACCCCGAATTCACTGGGCGCGAGAACGTTTTTCTCAGTGGTCTGTTGTACGGCATTTCCCAGAAAGAACTGGAGAGTCGTTATGACGCCATCGTTGCGTTTGCTGAGATTGGCGATTTCATCGACCAACCTGTCAAGACATACTCCAGCGGCATGTATGTGCGCTTGGCGTTCGCGATCGCTGCACACGTGAATGCCGATGTTTTGGTGGTGGACGAGGCCTTGTCTGTTGGCGATGTTCGATTTACCCAAAAGTGCATGCGGTTCTTGCGCGAGTTCCAGAAAACCGGAACGCTGCTGTTTGTGAGCCACGACACGAGTGCAGTCATTGGTCTGTGTTCGCGGGCGGTTTGGCTTGATCGTGGCGTTCTGCGCATGGATGGCCCTGCGAAGGAAACGGTAGAGACTTATTTGGCGGCTCAGCACGCTCAAGACCGCGAGGTGCTTGGTCATGGTGTTGAGCTCAAGGTCACGCCCCAGCATTCAACAGAGCCCCTTTCCGAAGAGGCAACGCTTGCCGTGGAAACGGCGGCCGCTGCACATTTCAAATCCGCACGCTCTGAATTTGGTGCGGGTGGTGCAGGCATCGTTTCGGCTCGACTTGTCAACGAAGCGGGCGTACCGATTGTGATGACATATGGCGAGGATCTGGTGCGCCTTGAGGTTACCGCCGAGGTTTACCAGCCGCTAGACAACCTAATCTTCGGTTTCTATTTAAAAGATCGGCTCGGTCAACGCCTGTTTGGTGAAAATACTCTCGCGGTGAAAGACGCATCATCGATCGCTGTTTTACCGGGCGAGAGGCTGAGTGCTATTTTCAAGTTTCGGATGCCGATATTGCCAGGCGGAACCTATTCTCTGGACTTGGCCATCGCCTCCGGAACTCAAGATAGCCATACACAACAGCATTGGATGCACGACGCGCTTGAAGTGCGCGCGGCAGATACAACCATCACGCACGGTTTGATTGGCTTACCGATGCAAAGCATTAGCGTCAGAAAGGGTACCGATGATTGAATTCACCGGTGAAAGATTTGTTCCTACCGAGAGCGGTGAAATTCGGTACGAGCACATGCATCGTTATGCATGGGTGTCTTCGTTCGTTCAAGGAAAGAAGGTTCTTGATATCGCCTGCGGAGAAGGGTATGGCTCTGCTCTATTGGCGCAGAGCGCTCTCTCGGTTGTCGGTGTCGACATTTCAGAAGAGGCAGTCGCACATGCTCAGCAAGCGTATGGAGCGCAAACCAATCTGAGCTTCAAGGCAGGAAGTGCGGCCGCCATTCCAATGCCTGATGCCAGTTTTGATGTGGCTGTTTCATTTGAAACGGTAGAGCATTTGACCCAGCAAAGTGAAATGCTAGCCGAACTACGGCGAGTGCTGAAGCCCTCGGGCCTGTTGCTGATTTCTTCTCCCAATAAGAAGGTCTATTCAGACGACAGAAACTACGTCAACGAATACCACGTCAAAGAACTCTATTTTGACGAGTTCGACGCGCTGCTGCGCGAGCAGTTCAGCGCCATCAAATACTTGGGCCAACGCCTGTTGACCAGCTCCACGCTGGTTCCCATGGAGGGTGTGAGCGAGCAGTATCAAGCGATCACACTCAGAGACGATGTTGCCCATGAGCAGACGGTAGAAGCCACCGGCATCATGTACTTTGTGGCCGTGTGTGCGGCTGATGCGGCATTGCTGCCGTCGACCAATCCGTCTGTCTACGTCGAACAGGGCATCGACCTCTACGACCATTCCCAAGCCACGTTGCGCTGGGCATCCAAGCTGGACCGCGAGTTCGCCGAACTCGATGCCAAGCACGGGCGGCTACAGGTTGAGTTTGACGATCGCTCTGCATGGGCTCAGTCGATGAACACGGAGCTGACAGAATCGCGTGCGCAATATGCCGAGGCAATTGCGACTCGAGATTGGTCGGCGCAGCGCATCGCAGAACTAGAAGAGTTGAATGCCGGGATCAAAAGGTCGATTTCATGGCGCATGACGATGCCGGTGCGCATGGCAGGCCGCGTGTTGCGGGGCGAATGGTCCACGATCAAAACGATGGTGGCGCCAGGCATCGTCCGCCGAAGCCGTGCGGTGTATCTGAGACTGCCGTTGTCACGCTCCATGAAAGACAAGCTGGCCTCGGTTGCCTATCGCGTGGCTGGCCCATTGTTCAATGGGGTTGTGCATTACGAGACTTGGCGCCGGCAAAGAGACAACCAGCCCCTCGCCCCCATCGGCAAGGGGCCCGTATCGGAAGAGAAATTCTCCGAAGTGTTGGCTGAGTTGCGCTTCGATGTAGTCGAAGACCCCGAGGTCTCTATCATCATCCCGACGTATGGCAATTTGCAGCATACGCTGGCGTGTGTTCGCTCCATCGCAGAACATCTGCCCAAGGCCTCGGTTGAAGTTCTTGTTGCAGAGGATGCGTCGGGCGACAAACACATTCGCCGACTGCGCGAGATTCCAGGGTTGCGCTATGTTGAGCATCCAAAGAACCTCGGCTTTCTGCGTTCGTGCAACGCAGCGGTGGGGCACGCCAAGGGGCGTTATGTCTATTTGCTGAATAACGACACCGAAGTCACCCCTGGCTGGCTCGACAGCATGCTGGCGCTGTTTGCACAGTCGCCTGAATGCGGAATGGTGGGGTCGAAACTCGTATACCCAGATGGCCGGTTGCAAGAGGCAGGCGGCATTTTGTGGCGCGATGGCTCCGCGTGGAATTATGGTCGCCTGGACGATCCTTCACGCAGTATCTATAACTACGTCAAAGAAGCCGACTATTGCTCCGGTGCCTCTTTGCTGATCTCTCGTGCGCTATGGGATCAGTTGGAGGGCTTTGACGAGCATTATTTGCCAGCTTATTACGAAGATACCGATTTGGCGTTTCGTGTCAGAGCCGCAAGCAGAAAGGTGATGTACCAGCCCGCTTCGGTTGTGATTCATTACGAGGGCATCTCGCACGGGACCGATACCGGCAGTGGCGTCAAGGCGCACCAAATCGAAAACCAAAAGAAGTTTTATGCACGCTGGGCGCCGGTGCTTGACGCACAGCATCTGCCGAATGCAGTTAACCCATTTTTGGCCCGTGATAAATCGGTTCAGAAAAAAACGATTCTGGTGATTGATCACTACGTACCACAGCCCGATAGAGACGCCGGCTCGCGGAGCATGTGGTGTTTTCTGCGCGAATTCAAAGCTATGGGCCTGAACGTCAAGTTCTGGCCGGCAAATTTGTGGCACGACCCGGAATACACGAAACTTCTACAGCAAGAAGGTATCGAGGTTTATTTTGGCGGCGAATACGCGGGTCGGTTTGTCGAATGGATTCAGGAGCATGCCAATAATCTGGATTACGTCTTCCTGAGCCGGCCTCAAATTGCTGCTGAGCACCTTGATGCCGTTAAAAATTTCACCCAGGCAAAAGTTCTTTTCTATGGGCATGACTTGCATTACGCCAGATTGATGGGTGAGTACGAGAAGACGCAGGATGCCCGAGTTTTAAAGCATGCCAAAGAAAGCCAGGCACTAGAAGAGTCGCTATGGCGCCAGATGGACGTGGTGTATTACCCATCTGCAAGCGAAACAGAGGCTGTACTGAAGTCTTTGCCCACTGCAACGGCTAGAACCGTTCCACTTTATTTCTTTGATAAAAAAGAATTTGAAGTATGCCAAACGGGGCGCAACAAAGAGACTCTCCTTTTTGTCGCTGGTTTCGGGCATCCGCCTAACGTAGATGCTGCAAAGTGGTTGGTGACAGAAATACTACCGCGCGTGAAAGCGAAGATTCCCAATGCGCAGCTGATCTTGGCTGGATCAAATCCTACGGACGAGGTCAAGGCCTTGGCCAATGGACACATTAAGGTGACAGGCTACGTAAGCGATGATGCTCTTGACGCTTATTACCGGACCTGTGGTCTGGCCGTGGTTCCACTTCGTTTCGGTGCCGGGGTTAAGGGAAAAGTTTTAGAGGCTCTACACCATGCGGTTCCATTGGTCACAACATCTGTTGGCGTGCAAGGACTTCAAGGCCTAAACGAGGTTGCATCTGTTTTTGATGAACCTGGAGCCATCGCGGAAGCCATCGTGGGGTTGATTTTGGACCCGGAAAAATGGAATCAAGCCGCGACGGATGGCTTGAACTATGTACATACGCATTTCTCGCAAGTCGAGGTCAGGCGCGTATTTGACATGGATATTCAAAGTTGACCTGAATTGCAACGGATCAGGTCGATCCGACGGCAGTGCTCTAGAGATGGAGAATCATTTGCGGGGACTGGGGTTCATAGTGAACAGCGTGAAAACTAGAAAGGGGCATCGTTCACTCTTAATGATGAGTAGATGATTCTTCTTTTTTTGATGTTTTTTTGCTTTCATTTTGGCGACATGGTGATATGTATTCCATCATCAAAAAATGTCAAGCAATAGCTTCTAGTGAGAATGTGTGATGAAATGTGGTGTTTGTGGCGGCAGTTCTTTTGCCGGTAGAGCTATCCTGTGGGATGGCCTCATTAATGAATGGCAGCTTTCAGAGAGCGAGACGGCCTATGTCAACAGGCAGCAAGGAGAGTCTTGCAATGACTGTGGTTCGAATTTGAGGTCCATTGCGTTGGCAAATGGAATTCGCTCCTACCTGGGAGTGAAGTGCACATTAAATGAAGCGGCCCAAAAGGCAGAGTTTCAAAAATTATCTATTTTTGAAATTAATGAAGCCGGGAATTTAACGCCGTCTCTCCAAAAGTTTTCAAATTACAAATTTGGGGCATATCCAGAGGTGGACATGCATGCGATGCCTTTCGCAGACGCATCATTTGATCTCGTCATTCATTCTGATACGTTGGAGCATGTGGATAACCCAGTTCACGCCTTGTCTGAATGTCGCCGAATCTTGAAGCCGGGTGGTGCCTTGTGCTTCACAATTCCAACCATCGTTGGACGAATGACTCGTAAAAGAGATGGTTTGCCAAAGAGCTTTCATGGCAATCCCGCAACCGCAACGGATGATTTCATTGTTCGGACAGAGTTTGGAGCGGATGGATGGACCTACGCAATGGAAGCCGGTTTTACTGATGTTGCACTTCATGCAGTTGCCTATCCATCGGCAATTGCCTATGTCGCTAGAAATGGATGAAATCGCGGTTGCTCTGAGAACGCCCCTTTAACGTGGGCGTCTTAAAAAGAACGCCAGGTGCTCTAGCAGACTTTCGTCGATGCAGTCGCCATTTATCGCGTTCGATCGGTTGGATTGCTCGGGCACGGACTGCTCTGGGCGTATAAATCCGGACGTCGCTGTGGGCAAACCATCGCAAGAAATCACTTCTAGGAATTGATCATCGCTTTGCGTCCTGAGGATGCCCGAAACCTCGGCCTTAGTTCACGCATGTCACCCAAAGTTGGCTTGCGACGACCTTGCTCGCCGTGACCCGACAGCCAGTTGGTCAGATTATTTGCATGAGAGCGCCCAGTGGCAATCGGCTGCTGCTGGAGAGACTGCTATGACCGAGGCGGTCTTCTATTCCCCATAACCACTCGCACGCACCATTCTCTCTCCAGACATGGCGAACTGAATACGTCTATTCGTGACGTTTACCCGAAGGGTATATCCCCCGCTCCCTGGGCTGCAATTCAGGCAGTGAAGTCTCCAGGAGGAGGAGGCGTAGAACTTACGCTGGTGCTGAGGCGCTACTTTTTTCGTTCATACGACGTAATGCAATAATGTATATGCCGAGTAAAAGCAGACCAGAAAATAAAAACCAAAGACTAATCTTAAAGATGGGCGGCGAGTAGCGAAACTCGATGAAATGGGCTCCTGATTTAAACGGAACACCTATTTGATTGCCGTTGACCTTGAGCGGCATTTTTAGTTCACCATCAACGAGAACCTCCCAAGATGAACTGGAAAACTCATTCAAAACGAAGACGCCATCCGTGTCGCACTGGATTGAATAAATTCTCTTGTTGAATTTGACCGGGCTTTGTGCTTGATTGAAGCAAAGTGAAGTTGCCACAGTGCTTTTCGCCGATTCAAGAGTTAGCGTGCCAGGTTCAATAAAAAGAACTGGCTTTTTCAAGTCAAGGTTGATAGTTTTGTCTGCGAAGTCATCTGAACTCCCAAACAACCCATTGATGGATTGAGCTATGTAGGTGTATGGCAGCGCGGCAGGTGCTTCGTATATCGAAAATCCGGAAATGTTTTCTGAAAATTCATAACCGTTAGTCGACTCTTTAGTACAGTCTTGGCAAACTAGAAATTTTCCGCCAAGCGCACGAACGTAATTGTCTTTTCGAGGAACGTGGTAGTAGATTTCTTTGAATTGCTGGTAGGGGGCTGGGTTAACATAAGCATTAAATGTTCTCAGCCCTAGATAAGACGCCAACATGGCTCCGTGCTGTTTTTGGATGGAACCTTCAAAAACAACTCGATATTGCCGATTCGGATCCTTCTCGGCGATCCTCTCCAGCGCTGACATCAAGCCAACGCCTCCCGTCGCTAAAAACTGGCTGTCAGAAATCTTTGGCGCAATCCATGGGACTTGAATCCATTGCGCGCCGATGGTCAGCGCAGCCCAAAATGAAAGAATGACATTCTTGTTGAAATTGGGGCGAAGTCGTGCGAGAAAAATGGTGCCGAAAATCAATAATCCCAATGGAATAAGTGTTCTTAATGCGACCTCATGGCCTCGGTCTTGAATTTTGAACGCAATAACCAAGCTGAAGGCAATGCTTAAAACGACAAAACCAGCAAAAAATTTCTTCCAGTATGAAGATGGATTTTGGCTGATTTTTGAAAACTCACGAATAATCTGGTCAATGCCAAAAGCTGCGAGCAATCCAACAGAAAATTGAAAAAGAAATAAAAACCGGCTGGGTTCTCGGATTTTATTGATTAAAGGAATTTCGTAGTTTACGTAGGCGAGTCCAAAATTACTGCCAAATGATGAGAGTAGCGAATAGATTGCCAGAAAAATGATTGGCCATACGGCCCAATTTATTTTTCTCGCAGAGCCTGATTTAATTGCCAAGAAAATTGGAATCAAACCGATGAAGAGGCCGCCAACTGCTTGGGTATTGGCCATTTTAAAAAAAATGGCTGGTATGTCGGCGATTCGAACTTGATCGGTAAGAAAGGCTTCGAATGGAATCAGGTCATTTCCGATGACCGGCGGAAATCCGCCAACCCATCGAATCATATCCTTGAAGTCTGATACAACGGGAATCAGTACTGGGGCTGTAAGTAAAATTGCGATTAAAGCAATTAAGGATACTGTCCCCAAGGCGGGAAAGAAATTTTTAAAATTATTCTTTTTGTACAAAAATAATGTGTAAGAGAGAAATAAAAGAACGCTAATGACGACGGCATGAATCAAAGGCTGTGCGGGAGAAGCCAATGTAAGCATGACGATTGCAAAGAGCATAGTCATACACGCGGGTAGAGATTTTGGCTGCTCTAGGACTTTAATTAATCCGGCTAAATACAAAGGAAGCCAAGCATATGGTGCCGTGATATTTATCCAAACCGCGTAATTTTGCGAATTCGAACTGAAGGCTATTAGTACTGCCCCGACAATAGCTGCAATTCTTGAAACCTGCAGTACTCTAAGAAGAATATAGGAGTTTGCGAGAAATATAAAAATATGCATCAATGTGATGAGATGCATGGACCGCATTGCTTCCAATGGGGTCTCGAAAATAGGCAAAAACGAAAAATAAAAAGGATAAAAAGGCGACAGTTGAGCAAAATTGAATAGTGGAATGCCACCGAGAATGGTATTTATCCAGAGTGGCCATTCGCCGTGCCGAAGTACTTCTGAAATATGTGAAAGTATTGGGGCGAGAAAAAATTCGTTGTCCAAATGGGTGGCGAAAGAATATTTCTCACCAGCTATTTTGTACAAGAAAAGAAGCCATACGGCAAAGATGGCGGCAATTTCTGCAATTCGAGTCTGCCAGTTGAATTTATTTTTTTCCATTCTTTTCTACCGAAGATGTAAAGACGAGTAATTTGTTTAGTGTGTAAGAGATGAATATGTAAATCACGCCTGCAATGATCTGGCATGCACCTGATGGAGTTTTGGTGTAGCGCAATAAAACATATAGAACGATAAAGTTGGCTAGATATGCCAATGCAAACACAAGCAAAAATCGAGGTAGTTCCTTAGATTTTTTGCCGGTTGATCTGAAGGTTAGATTTCTATTGAGTGCGAATGACACCATAAGGGCAACTGAGTAGCCCGCGAAATTACTGACCATAGGAGGCCAATTTAATAAAAATTGGGCTCCAAAGATCAGTGCATATCCAAAAAATGTATTGAATACCCCAACCAAAAGATATCTGAAGAGCTCTCCCGTCATTTTTTTGCATGGAGGACGTATTGCCCTCCTAAAGGCACCCGGGCGAGGTAACGTTCAAGCCAGATAAGTTTCGGTAAGCTTGGTGGGACGAAGAGACAATAATCTGTTTCTTTGACCTGAAAGCCAGCACCAGATAACCGTTGTCTTAGTTCTTTTGGGCGCAACAAAACAGCATCGTCGTCATAAGGGCATGTTGAGACGATGCGTTGGGTGATAGGGTTATATGGGTTGTGCTCAAATATGAATATGTCCCCGTCACTTGAAAGGCGTTGACGCAGCTTTTGGGCGACCTTATCTCGTTCAATGACGGGAATATGATGAAAAACGCCGGCAATGAAGATTAAGTCGAAGGTATCGTGGTTCGATAGACTTTCATCTTCAAGAATGAACTGTACGCCAGGGTAATCTTCGCGTGCAATGTCTAAACTTGCAGCTGAAATATCGGTGCCAACGATGGCGGCTTCTGGGAAGCACTTCTGAAGAAATGAAATGTTTCTGCCAATTCCACAACCATATTCCAAAATACGCCGAGGCGGGGTCTTAAGTTTGGATTTGACGAGATCAACCTTGTAGCGTGCAAAATACCCGTCATCTTTTGTAAAAAAGTCGGTCCTCTCTTGCAGTAGCTTGTTGTAGTCTGCAGTGTATTGGTCGAAGTCAACACGATTAGTCATGATTTTTTATCACTTCATCAATAATGTAATGAGGCCTCTTTTTTACTTCCTCGTAAATGCCTCCGATATATGCGCCCATTATTCCGAGAATAATTAGTTGTATTCCGCTGAATAAAAGAAGTGCTGCGATCAAGGTTGTCCAGCCGCTCGGGATAGATCTGTCGATAAAGAAAAAGACAACAGAGAACAGCGCATAGAGGAAGGCAAGTAGCGCAAAGCCAACGCCGACAAAAATGCCAACGTGCAGAGGCCTTGTGCTAAATGATAGTATTCCAGCTGCAGCCAGTTTTAATGTTCGAGAGAACGAGTATTTTGAATGGCCAGCGAAACGACGTTCTGCCTGATACTCTATGCAGTCCTGATTGAAACCAATCCAAGAGAACAGTCCGCGTAAAAACATGTTGCGCTCTTCAAAGTCGGCAGAAAGAGTTTTGGCGACACGGCGACTAATGAGCCTAAAATCAGCTGCATTGGCATTGATTGGAACTTTTGAAATCGCACCAAGCATTTTATAAAACAGATTGCCCGCTGCTCGGCGTATAAAACTGCCGCCCTCAGTGCTTTCTCGAATTGTGAAAACTACATCCGATCCGGCCGTGAACTTTTCGAGCATCGCTGGAATCAGTTCCGGTGGATGTTGCAGGTCGCTATCCATCATGACAATGCAATCAGCGTCTTTGGCGTAGTCAATGCCAGCCAGCAACGACATCTGGTGTCCAAAACGAGACGAAAGCGTGATAACGATGACAGAAGAGTCACGTGCTGCGATGTCGCGCAGAATTTGAACTGTTTTGTCGGTAGATCTGTCTACAACAAATATGATTTGAGATTCGGTATTTTCTATGCTGTTCAGCACGCTTCGTGTGCGCTCGTAAAAATGAGCGATAACACTTTCTTCATTGAATACCGGGGCAACGACGGTTAATTTGGTTTTCATGCAGTCGTATTTTGGTTCAATAATCTTTGAGTTTTAGATACGTCCGCATATATTGCGGGTACATCATAGCCAGACCTATTGGAGTTATTTTCTGCTTCTCGAACAATGGAGAAATCCAGGTTGGATGCGCTTAACTCTTGAGCGAGTAAATCTCTCATTCTTAAAGGGGCGCCACTTGCTACGTGATAGATTTCACCTGATACGCCATTTGTCATGATGGCCAAAATCTGTTCGGCCGCCTCAGCAATAGATATGTAGTCACGTACAGCGGAAAGTGGTCCAATCTCAAGCGTGTCTTTCTTTCCTGCAAGAATTTCCTCTATTTGATGTGTAATTCTGCCGAAAAATAGATTTTTTGATATCTTGGCACCTGCGAGATTGAAGATGCGGGCTTCAAGTACATCAACGCCTAAGGCGATATAAAAGCCAATTAATTGAGTTTGCCAAGCTTTGGTGACCCCGTATGCCGAAACAGGCTTTAGGATTCTGTCTTCGCGAATTGGGTTTTCAGTTTCTTTTACAGCACCGTATTCGGCGGCAGAGCCTGTTAGAAGAATTCTAGTTTTAAAATTCGCAGATTTTGCCAAATCAAGTATTTGCCGCGCTGCAACCACGTTGACGGAATACATTTCCTCTAGCGAACCGGTAAAGTTGGCTGCTAGATGCAAAACATAGCGTGGCTTGATTTTGTTGAAAGCGGTAGACATTTGCGTTGAATCGCAAATGTCGATGGGAAAATGAGCGTGAACTCCTTCAACTACCGTACGGCCCGCGGTGTAAACTCGAAAATTATTTGTTTTGATGAGTTGCGAAATAATGGCTTGGCCGAGCGCCCCATTGCCGCCGGTAATTAAAATTTCGCTCACTGAGGGATCCCAAGCTTTTGAGATAATTCTTCGTAGTGATCGTCGGCATATTGGTAGTCGTCGGGCCTACCGATGTCGAGCCAGTATCCGGAAAAAGGCTCAATGCTGATTTTTTTCTTTTGAGCAAGGCCATCCAGCATCAGATTATCAAACCCGTATTTTGCGCCACGGGGGAGCCCTTCGATGACCGAACGATTAATGCAGTAAACGCCCATGCTGACATCAAAATTGTAGGACGGTTTTTCTTCAAAAGCGGTCAAATGGCCGTTGGAATCGTATTTGAGAACCCCAAAGTCAATTTTGGCTTCGCGTTTATAGGCAGAAACAGAAACCAGACTCTTTTTGGCTACATGGGTCTCGAAAAAATTCTTGTAATTCAAATCGCACAAAATGTCGCCGTTCATTACCAAGAAATTCTCTGGAAGATCGTCGATGAGTGTAAGTGGTCCGATGGTGCTGAGCTCACCTTCTTCCAGCGAATAATCAATCTTGACGCCAAGACGAGACCCATCACCAAAATACGACATGATCAGATGCGAAAGATGATTCACCGCAAGAGTCACATGCGAAAAGCCATTTTGAGCCAGTTGCATGATGATGATTTCAAGGATTGAATATTTTCCACCCAATGGAACCAACGGCTTGGGGATCAGTGTTGTATACGGTTTTAGTCGGGTGCCTTTGCCGCCCGCCATGATGATGGCTCTCATGTTATTCCTTAATTAAACGTTATACAACCAAGCTTTGTAGCGTGCGAGATTCTCTGGAACTCGGAACCAATCAACAGTGTCATGTAAACCTGATTCCATATTGAATTTTGGTTTCCAGTTGGTGAGGCTCTTTATTTTCTGATTGTCGCCAATTAGTCTGAAGACTTCAGACGCTTCGGGGCGCATGCGGTCTTCCGTCGAAATGATTTGAGCGTTTGGGTTAATCGTTGAAATCAAAATATCGGCGATATCTTTGATGGAGTGCTCTTCACCCATCGCGATGTTGACTTCTTGTCCCACGGCAGCATCTGCTTCGGCCAATTCAATGAAGCCTTGTGCTGTATCTTTGACGTAGTTGAAATCACGGGTCGGTGACAGGCTGCCAAGCTTGATGGTTTCGGCGCCACTGAGCAATTGGGTGATAACCGTTGGAATCACTGCACGGGCTGACTGGCGAGGGCCATATGTGTTGAATGGGCGAACAATGACTACAGGGGTTTCGAAGGAGCGAAAGAACGATTCCGCGAGTCGATCGGCGCCAATTTTGGTGGCGCTGTATGGGGACTGGCCTTGGAAGGGGTGTTTCTCGTCAATCGGGGCATATTGAGCAGTACCATATACCTCGGACGTGGAGGTGATCAAAACTCGCTCAGTGTTGTGCTGGCGGGCTGCCTGCAAAACATTCAGCGTGCCCTTGATGTTGGTATCAACATAAGAGTCTGGCGAGTGGTACGAGAAAGGAATTGCGATCAGTGCTGCCAGATGGAACACAATATCGCAGCCTTTCATGGCCGTCGAAACACCATTCGGATCTCGAATATCCCCGCTAAAAACGTCTAGATTTTTTAGTTTTTCTGGCGGTAGTGTGTCTAACCAACCCCAGCTGTTAAATGAGTTGTAATAAACGAAGGCGCGTACGTCGCAGCCTTTATCAAGTAGAGCTTCAACCAAATGACTGCCGATGAATCCATCGGCGCCTGTAACAAGTATTTTTTTTCCGAGTAAATTCATGAGAGTCTTCAGTCTTTAAATGGTGTTGGGCCTGTTTTAAATTGGCGTATGATTAATTTATTTTTGTGAGATGCTGGCGCTTGGATAATGTTTCTGCCATTTTATTTTGGGGATTTTTTTATTGGCTCTGGTGACCCGTCAGGACATAAAGCGCAGGTTGGCCATCACGTCTGTTTAGTGTGTCGCTGCGAATATCGGTTACCCCGTTCTCCTGCAGTACCTTTATATATTGCGCGCGGTCACTGTCTTTCCAGAAAGCCACATGAACGCCATTCTTCTGGCCGCGATGTTTGCGCAACGATTTAGTGGTCAGATCTGTTTCATAAGCGACTTGATTTCCGGTGAGGAAGGCAAAAGGCATATAGAACCCCCATTCAGGGAAGTACCAGACGGCTGTGTCTTTTTCTTCAAGAGCCGAGCGGGACATCACGGTCAGTGCATCGCTGCTCATTCCTGCCCCTCCCGTGCGCACCAGCTCCATATGGACGCGATTTTGCTGGATGATGTTGGTGGCGACTAGTAGCGCGACCAGTGCTGTACAGCACAGCCTTATCCACTTTCCGTTGCCCAGCTGCGTCGACAGCCAATAGAGGGCGACGCCGAGCAGCAAATAACTCACTGATACCAGCGTTGTGAAATGATGGGCCCACAATCTCGCCCCGAAGCCTGCCGCCAACAAGACATAGGAAACGGGAAGTAATGCGATCGCCAGTAATACGCGTGCCAGCGAGGGGTTTCTTCGCCATTCGCACCAAACGCCCGTGAGGCATACGGCGATCGATCCGGCTAGCATGATTGGCTTGATGACGGCCTCGTTGATGGATATGGCCTTGTCGGTCATCATCATTTCGTTGCCTATGCCGGACAAGCCAAGTTGCGTATTGGCAAGCACGCTGGACAGTCCCGCAAGGTAACTTGGACTGGCACCGGTTGGTTTTAAGCCCGTCAACGCAGTTTGCAGCCACCCAATGAATGGCCCAAATCCACGTGCCGCATATACCAGGCCCAGGTAGCCAACGATGTAGGGCAGCATGCCTATGGTGAAGCCCAGTACCCATGCCTTTGCCCGCGATACGACACCCCCGCGCCCGGCGCCGCAAATGGCCAAGGCTGCCACCGGGGGGAGGAAAAACAGGAAGACAAAGTAACCATAGACAGCGAGTCCCATCGAGATGCCGCATAGCAGCACCGAGCGCAGGACGTTGTCTTGATTCTGGGTGGAGCGTATTCCGAGGTAAATGGCGCCCATCATCCACATCTGCCCGGCAAGGATGATGTAGGCCTGTGTGCGGAAAGACCCGAGAAAAGCCATGTCGGTCGCCAGTCCTACTGACACGGCGAGTGCCAAGAGAGGGTGGCGAGTGATCTTGCGCAGGATCAACCAAACGAATAGGACGATGATGGCGCCAAACAATGCATGCGTAATGCGGGCGGAGGCCACTGTGGTTCCAAGCACGCTGTAGGTCAACAGCCCAAGCCAGAGGGTTTCTGTTCCGTGATAGAGATTCCCCAGTATTGGTAACTTCGGCCCGGGTAGCACCCAAACAGGATTGTCTAGCGCCGGATGTAGCCAACGTGCGACTAAATAGTCCGGGTTGATTGCGTCCATATAGAGCCCGGGCAGCTCCAGATTGCGCAGCGCACACGCACCGTACACGGCAAGCACCACAGCCCATCCGGTCGGGCCACGAAGAAGCTTCAGCACTGCTGCGCAAGCGTCCAATACCCAGCTTTTCACCGAAGTCATCATTCCAACCTTACTTTCGCTTGAAGACATACCATTGCGCCAGTGTGTAGTTCAGAGTCAGGCCGGCTATGGAGCCCGCTGCCACACCAATGACTGGATAGGACCGCACCATTTCCACGCGCCATACCAGCGCGGCATAGACGAGGTAGTTAACTGAAAGCCCACCCAGCTGAGAAATGATGTAACGCACCCACTCTTGCCAAAGCGACGAGGAGCCTCGCGTGTCGGCAAATGTGATGGCACGGTTGAACACCCAAGTGGTCGAGACCGCACACAGGAATGACACCAGTCGTGCAACGTAAGGCCCAGTACCCATCCATGTGATCAACGCGTACAGAACCCCCGCATCCACCAGAAATGCGAGCCCACCAGCGATGCAAAACAGGCCGAAACGCCGCATTTGCCAGCTCAGCGCTATTAGCGCCGGTTGGAGTGGTTCAAGTAGGCGAGCATCTTGGCTTCGTGGCGACCTCTGGTCACCGTATCCAAGATCAGGCCAACAGTGCCACTGAGCATGCCGGTCAGCATGACACCGGTAGCGAACAACGCGGTCGGCAGCCGTGGTACCAATCCAGTCTTAAGAAATTCGAGCAGCACTGGCGCCGCCAACCCTAGCGACAACAATGCCAGTGCGATGCCAATGCCGCCGAAAAAAACCAGCGGACGTTCAGCGCTGAACAGTCGCAACATGGTGCGCAGGATGCGGAATCCATCCTTGTAGGTGCTGAGTTTGCTGAAGGACCCTTCCGGGCGTTCCTTGTACGGCGTCTCAACTTCGCCGACAGACATCTTCATCTCGAGCGCATGCACGGTCAGTTCGGTTTCGATATCAAAGCCGCTGCTGAGCACCGGGAAAGATTTGACAAAGCGACGCGAGAAGGCACGGTAGCCGGTCAGGATGTCACGGCAGTTGCGCCCGAACAGCCAGCTGAGAAAGCCGGTCAGCATACGGTTGCCCCATACATGGCCAGCACGATAGGCCGCGTCTTCTTCTTGGGCTTTGCGCACGCCAACCACCATGTCGTGACTACCGTCGACCAGGCAGCGCACGAGCTCCGGCCCACTCGCTGCATGATAGGTATCGTCACCGTCCACCATGACATAGACATCGGCATCCACATCCGCAAACTGGCGGCGTACCACGTGCCCCTTGCCCTGCAGCGTCACATGGCGCACGTGCGCTCCACTTTTGGCTGCGACTTCTGCCGTACCGTCATTCGAGTTGTTGTCAAATACCCAGATATCCGCATCCGGTAACGCCGCGCGAAAGTCTTCAACCACCTTGGTGATGGCGACAGCCTCGTTGTAACAAGGCACAAGTACCGCAATGCGCATTGGAGCGCCTCCCTAAGTTTTATGTATTGTCTGAAGGAGTCCGACCGCTATCAGACTCAAATCCAGCTCGGCTTATCTCACACGGCGAGCGGTGAGGGTCGCGCACTCGCAAAGCCGCGCCGCTATTCGGCCGTTTTGCGCCATGCATGTGGATTCAGGCTCAAGCTTTGACGACAAAGCGCCACAACAGCCCGAGCACAGAAACTTCAAATTTCCTTACATATGTTAGCGCATCCGTCAGTGGATGCCTGGGCGGCGAAAGAGTGCGGCACAGGCGATGGAGGCGGGCAATTGCCTGTCGAAATCCCGAAAGAATGTTTAAAACGCTCAGAGCAATAGAGTGAAAACGCCGGAAGGATGGCCATCCGGCCCGAAATAGGGATGAGCCACGAGTCTTGAGTTAAGCGTCGGAGGAGGGGTGACTTCTCAACTGCCGCCGCAGTCGCCAAAAAGAAGACGAGCTCCATACCTTCCCCAAACTCTGCACGTGCCACCACATATGACGGTAATCTCTGTGGCTGGCCCGTTGCGCTTCGTGCACAACGCTCAATTCATTGGCGACTTGAATCTGCCAGCCCGCGAGTTGGGTGCGGGCGCAGATGTCGAAATCCTCGCCATACATAAAGAAGCGCTCGTCAAATCCGCGAATCTTTGCAAAAGCCTCGTAGCGAAACAGCATAAACAAACCCGGGATCCACGCGGGGTGTTTGGGGCGAACATATTGCGGGCGTCGACGGGTCAGAATTTCTAACGGTGTGAGCAGGCCGCGTTGTTGTTCTGGCTCTGTTTTCCCAGGCTCAAAGATCAATGGTGTCAGCAGTCCCGTTCGAGACCCGGCTTGAGCGATCAGGGGCGTCAGCACATCCTGATCCAAGCGAATGTCTGGGTTCAAAGCCAAAAACCAAGGTGTTGAACAGCGCTGAAATGCCTGGTTTTGGTTGGCGCCAAAGCCTTTTTGAGAGGTATTTTCAATTCGCTCGACCGGAAAGCGCCATTGCTCCCCCGCCAACGCATCAGGCTCGGGTTTATTAATGGTTAAAACAACCTTTTCTATGACCTGGTGGCAATAGGTGTTGAGTTGGCTCAGTAACGGGCGAATCAGTTCCAGGTGCCCGTGGCTAACAATGGAGACCGTAATAGGCTTGTGCAAGGGAAGACGGAGAGTAAATGTGCTTGATCCGATTTTATGTTGGCGACAGTCTCGCCATGAACTGCGCCTAGTTTGATCCAATCATGGGCTATCGCTCAGGCACAATGTGCATCACTGCAATTGGGGCGTGTTCGCTGCGACCTGTTGGTTCTCTAAACCTTTCCCGCCGCGGAAGACTGCATGTTTTTCTTTTTTTGCCTCAGCTTTTGGCTGTCCTTATCCACCGGGATGATTCTTGTGAGCCGCGCCAGAGGGCATGCTCGGCGCTATGGCGAAGCCATGCCGCAACGGTTTCACATGGGCGATATCCCTCGTCTTGGCGGTGTGGGCATCTTTTTGGGTATGGCCGCTTCCTGGCTTTTTGCGGCCGTGGCTTTCTGGGCGGGCAATGTTGGCAATCTCGGGATCGATGCCAAGCTGGCCGTGGCCTTTACTTGTGCGGTTGCGCCAGCCTTCATCGGTGGTGCGGCTGAGGATCTGACACAGCGTCTTTCCGTTCGTTATCGTTTGCTGCTTACGGGCTTGTCGGCAGCGTTGGCAACCTGGTTGCTGGGTGCGAGCCTTTCGCGTCTTGGCGTTCCGGTGTTGGATGGTGTGTTGCAGGCGCTTCCGTGGTTGGGGCTGGTGCTGGCCATCGTCGCTGTGATGGGGTTGCCCCATGCGTTCAACATCATCGATGGCTATAACGGTCTATCGGGTACGGTGGCCATGATCGTGGCACTAGCGTTGGTGTATGTGGCGCTGCAGGTGGGTGACCGGCAACTGGCGGGTATCTTGATCTGCATGGTGGGGGCCACGGCCGGCTTCCTTTTCTGGAACTACCCCCGTGGGATGATTTTTGCCGGCGACGGAGGTGCCTACGTTTGGGGTGTGACCATTGCAGTCTGCAGTATCCTGCTGGTGCAGCGTCATTCGCTGGTATCTCCGTGGTTCCCCATGCTGCTTTTGATTTACCCGGTGTGGGAAACCTTTTTCTCCATCTACCGTAAGCTGGCTCGCGGTGTGTCGCCCAGCGTGGCGGATGCGCTGCACTTCCACCAACTCATTTACCGGCGCATCGTGCACGGCGTGTTTCATGACGACGAATCGCGTCGCATGCTGATGCGCAACAACCGCACTTCGCCCTATCTGTGGGCGTTTACCGGGTTGACGGTGGTGCCGGCCGTACTGTTCTGGAGCAACACCATCGTCCTGATGGTGTTTTGCGTGCTGTTTGTCATCACCTATGTTTCGGCCTACCTGATGATCATCCGTTTCAAGGTGCCGCGCTGGTTGCGCAAGTGATGTCTTGAGCTTGCGGCGCCTGGCTTCACGGATTTGCCGCGCTGCTAAGGCAAAATGGGAATATCGCTTCGATTTGACTGATCACACGGAATTGACATGACCGACACCACGTTGATTGCCCCCCGGGACAAGGCTGAGATCCTGGCCCAGGCGCTGCCTTACATCCGCAAGTTTCACGGCAAAACCATCGTCATCAAGTACGGTGGCAATGCCATGACCGACCCCGAGTTGCAGGCTGACTTTGCTGAAGATGTGGTGCTGCTCAAGCTGGTGGGTATGAACCCTGTGGTGGTGCACGGCGGCGGCCCGCAAATCGAGACCGCGCTCAAGCGCCTCGGCAAGAAGGGCGAGTTTGTGCAAGGCATGCGTGTGACCGACGCCGAGACCATGGAAGTGGTCGAGTGGGTGTTGGCCGGCGAGGTGCAGCAAGACATCGTGGGCCTGATCAACCAGGCCGGCGGCAAGGCCGTGGGGCTGACCGGGCGCGACGGCGGTCTGATCCGTGCGCAAAAGCTCAAGATGCTCGACAACACCGACCCCACCAAGGAACACGACGTGGGCCAGGTGGGCGATATCGTCTCCATCGACCCCAGCGTGGTCAAGGCGCTGCAGGACGACGCTTTTATTCCTGTCATCAGCCCCATTGGCTTCGGCGAGAACAACGAAAGCTACAACATCAACGCCGACGTGGTGGCCAGCAAGCTGGCCTCTGTGCTGCAGGCCGAGAAGCTGATGATGTTGACCAATATTCCTGGTGTGCTCAACAAGGGGGGCGAACTGCTGACCGAACTGACTTCGCGTGAGATCGACGATTTGGTCGCCGACGGCACCATCTCGGGCGGCATGTTGCCCAAGCTGGCTGGTGCCATCGACGCGGCCAAGAGCGGCGTCAACGCCGTGCACATCGTTGACGGCCGTGTGCCCCATGCCATGTTGCTGGAGATTCTGAGCGATCAGGCTTTTGGCACCATGATCCGCTCGCATTGAGGGGCGGGGCTTTTCCCTTGTACCTCCAGCGTGTCCATGCCTGAGTCCACTGCCGAAGAGTTTCCCTCCACCGAAGAAGGCGCGCCAGCGGCCCTGGCGCGCAAGCGCCCCCGCGCAGGCGAGCGCCGTGTGCAGATCTTGCAGGCGCTGGCGGCCATGCTGGAGCAGCCCGGCACCGACCGTGTGACCACGGCGGCTCTGGCCGCTAGATTGGAGGTGAGTGAAGCCGCGCTCTACCGTCACTTCGCCAGCAAGGCGCAGATGTTCGAGGGGCTGATCGAGTTCATTGAATCATCGGTGTTTTCGCTGTTGAACCAGATCATGGCCAAGGCCGATGCGGCGAATGTTGCCGAGCCTCCTGTGCTCGACGCTGGTCTGCGCCAGGCTGCACGCATGGTCACCATCGTGCTGCAGTTTGCCGAGAAGAACCCCGGCATGACACGTGTGATGGTGGGCGACGCGCTGGTGCTGGAGAACGAACGTCTGACGCAGCGTATGAACCTGTTTTTCGACAAGGTCGAAGCCAGCTTGCGCCAGTGCCTGCGTGACGCGCATGCCGCGTCTGCCTCGCAAACCCCCACGGTTGATGCCCAGGTGCAGGCCTCGGTGTTGGTGGCCTTTGTGCTGGGGCGCCTGCAGCGCTTCACGCGTTCGGGCTTCAAGCGCCTGCCTACCGAGCAATTGGAGCTCAGTTTGGCGATTTTGCTTTAAATTGCTTCGTTTTTGATAGCTGATGCCGCTGACACAGAAAGCGCCAGCGGCATTTTTCATTCAAGCCTAAGCGGGCACGCTCAAGCCGACCTTCTGGCCCGCAGCACGGATTTCTTCCCAGGTTTGGCTGTCCACGGTGATGCCTTCCTTGGCGCGCGCCACACGCATGGCGCGTTCGGGTTCGCCGGCGATCTGCACGTGGTCCACGCCGGGCGCTGCGGGGCCTTGGCGCAGTGATTCAACAAATGCACGCGCCTCTTCGGTGAAGGTTTCTTGTGTGCCCAGCTTGGCGGGATCGATCAACACGGTGAGCATGCCGTTGTAGACCGAGCGTGCCGTGGTGGTGGGGCGGTGCCAGGTGCCGCCGCCCGTTAACGCGCCGCCCAACAACTCACACGCCACGGCCATGCCGTAACCCTTGTGCTCGCCGAACGTCATCAGCGCGCCAAACAAGCCATTGCTTTGCGGCACCACCACCACGCCAGGGTCGGTGGTCGGATTGCCGTGTTCGTCTATCAGCGAGCCGGGTTCGGCTTGTTGGCCCTTGTTGTAAGCCACGCGCATCTTGCCCTGTGCGAAGCGGCTGGTGGCGAAGTCGAGCACAAACGGTTCTTGTCCCAGCAGCGGTACACCGATGCAGCAGGGGTTGGTGCCAAAGCGGCCATCGGCCCCACCCCACGGTGCGACGACGGGGCGCGACAACACATTGACGAAGTGCATGGACACCAAGCCTTGCGCCACGGCCATTTCTGCGAAGTGGCCTATGCGCCCCAGATGGTGCGCGTTGCCCAGCGTCATGATGCAGCTGCCGTGTTGCTTGGCGCGCGCCATGCCCAGTTCCATGGCCTGTTCACCCACCACTTGCCCGTAGCCGCGCTGGCCGTCCAGGGCCAGCATGCTGCCGATGTCGAGGTTGATTTTCACACCTGTGTTGGGGCTCAGTCCACCTTCGAGCACAGCATCCACATAACGCGGCAGCATGCCCACGCCGTGTGAATCATGCCCGCTCAGGTTGGCCAAGACCAGATTGCCGGCGACTTTTTCAGCCTCGGCCGGGCTGCTACCAGCGGCGACCAAAACGGCTGCGACTTGCGCCTGCAGCGCGGGGGCGAGAAGTGTTTTTGACATGTGAATATGGAAGAGAGTTTGTTATTTACATCACTGCACCGATTTGCCATGGAACGAATTCGTTTTGTCCATAGCCGTGTTTTTCGCTCTTGCTTTTCTCGCCCGATGCCGTGGCCAGCACCAGCTCAAAAATGCGTTGGCCCATGGCCTGGATATCGCTGCCGCCGTCGATGATCTCGCCGCAGTTGATGTCCATGTCCTCTTCCTGCCGTTGCCATAGCGCGGAGTTGGTGGCCAGCTTGAGTGAAGGCGAGGGCGCGCAGCCGTAGGCCGAGCCGCGGCCGGTGGTGAAGCAGATCACGTTGGCGCCGCCGGCCACCTGGCCGGTTGCGCTCACGGGGTCGTAGCCAGGGGTGTCCATGAAGACGAAGCCGTGCGCCGTCACCGGCTCGGCATATTCGTACACACCTTCGAGGTTGCAGGTGCCGCCCTTGGCCACGGCGCCTAG
>NZ_JBMOXA010000018.1:0-91297 GCF_049316285.1 Variovorax sp. HJSM1_2
AGATGGCGGCGATCATCGGGTTCTTCAGCAGCCCGCGCAGGTTGCGCAGCAAGGTGGAATGCCAGCGCTGGGCTGCGCCGCCCGCACCGCTGTCGGCCATCACCAATGCCAGCGGCAGCGCGATCAGGTTCTCCACAATCATGGCCAGCGCCAGGCCCACACCGGCCGCTGCGGGGCCAATGGTTTGCGCCAGTATGGGGTAGCCGATGAAGGCGCTGTTGGAAGCCGATACCCCCAACCCATGCAGCGCGGCCATGGGCATGCCGTGGCCGCGCACGCGGCGCGCGTAAAACATCATGCCGAGCGACAAGGCGACCGCCGCCCCGGCGTAAGCAATGAGAAAAGACGCGTTGAGGATTTCGCCAAACGAACGCTGCGACAGCGCATGGAAGATCAGCGCCGGCACACAGAACTGGATTACGAAGCGGCCCAGCACCCGCGTGTCGTCTTTGCTGAACAGCCCCAGGCGCACGGCCAGAAAACCGGCGGCAATGATCAGGTAGATCGGGGCGGTGATGTTCAGGATGTGCAGCATGCGCAGAGTGTGAGGCCGGTGCCCATTTGGCGCGTGAGGGGCGCGCCAACCCTGACCGGGCCGAACGGTTACTTAGTAACTCAGCTTGGCCAAGGAACGCAGTGTTTCGGGCGTGGTCGTCGGCAGGCCGAAGAATTCGAGGTAGGCCGGGATCTGCTCGAACAACATGTCGGTGCCCACCTGTGTTTGGCAGCCACGCGCCTGGGCAGCGGCGAGGAAGGCGGTGGTTTCGCTCTTCATCACCACTTCGCCGACAAAAGTGCTGGAGGCGATGCGCGACACGTCGACCGGCAGCGGGTCGCCTTCGTTCATGCCCATGGGTGTGGCGTTGACCACCAGGTCGAAGCCAGCAGGGTCGTTGGAGCCGGTGAGCACTTCAAGATTCGGGTAATGCTTCTTCAGCCGGCCGCCCAGCGCCGTGGCCGAGGCTTCATGCGAGTCGAACAGTGCAATGCCGCCCAGGCCCGCTGCCGCCAGCGATGCGGCAATCGCCGAACCCACACCGCCACTGCCCACCACCAGCGCGCGTTTGCCCTTGAGATTGAGCCCCTTGCGCTGCACACCACGCACAAAACCTTCACCGTCGAACATATCGCCTTGCAGCTCGCCGTCGGCGCTCACACGCACGGCATTGCACGAGCCGGCAATCTGCACCGTGGGCGAGGCCTCATCCAGCAGGGCCACGGTGCTGACCTTGTGTGGCATGGTGATCAAGGCGCCGCCTATGTTCGACAGCTTGAACACCGCACGCAAAAACGTCGGGAAGTCTTCCGGCTTGCTGCCCATGGGCACGACCACGGCGTCGATGCCGGCGTGTTCAAAGTACGGGTTGTAGATCATCGGCGCCTTGAAGGCGAAAGTGGGAAAACCGATGTGGGCGATGACGGTGGTAGTGCCGCGAATCATGGTGTGGGGTCCTCTGTCTAAATCTGAATGGAATACTGCGATCGGTTTTAAGCCAAGCTGCCGCGGGACTGGCTTTGCCAGACCGCTGGCAGCGCCCCCTGCAAGGGGGTTGGCGAAGCGACTTGCGCCATCGGCGTCAAACACCAATGTCGGGGCAGTGCGCGAAGACTGGGGGTGCTCACAAATCCCGCCACTGGGCCAGAGCGGCCAAATGAAATGGCGCGTTGACCACGCCGTAGTCCTGGTAGTTGCCGCGGCGCTCGACAAGGCCGAAGAAAAAACGGTCTTCAAATGGCGTGGTGTAGAGCTGCAGCAGCTCGCCGTCGGCCGTGCGGTCGTAGAAGATATTGCACTCCCGCAGCGTGGCCAGCAACGCGGGCGCTATGTCGTATTTGGCGGCCAGGTCGTCGTAGTAGTTGCCGGGCACCGGCAGCAGGCTGGCCCCCAGGCGTTGCAGCTTGCGCGCGGTGGCCACCAGGTCGGGCACGGCCACAGCGATTTGCTGCACACCGGCACCGCCAAAGCGTGACACGGTGCGCGCCGTCGAGGTGCTGGCGCGCTCAGAAACATTCAAGGCATAACGCACTTCGCGCTGGCTGGATTCCATCACGCGGCTCTTGATGATGCCGTAGGGGTCGTGCATCACCACCGGGCTGGAGGCCGGCTTCAGGCCCAGCACGGCGCGGTAGAACAGTGTCCACGGCTCCACCTGGCCGGTGGGCAATACCTGCACCAGGTGGTCGATGCGGGCCTTGTCGCCAAAGGCGGTGCCGGCGCTGGCCCCCGCGTCCACAGGGGTGTCGAGGATGAAGTCGGCCTCGAAGCCGTGTTCGCCGCCACTGTGCACATCGAAGAAATACAGCAGGCTGCCGTCAGGCGCGCGCACGGCGGGAATAGTCAGCTCGTTTTGCCCCACGCGGCCAGCCATGCGGGTGCAGCCCAAAGCTTCGGCACGGCCGAGTGCGGCCAGTGCATCCGTCGTCGCCAAGGCCGTGGCGCAGGCCGAGACACCATGCGCCTCGAAGTAGGCGCGTGCAAAGGAGTCTTCTTCGAGGTTCAGGATCACGCGCACCTCGCCTTGGCCATAGAGGTCTACCGCTTTGGAGCGGTGGCGGCCAATGCGTTGGAAACCAATCGTCTTCAAGAAGCTGGCCAGGCGTGCGGCGCTGCCCGCATCCACCGCAAACTCGACAAACGACCAGCCTTGCAGCTTGGGCGGTGCCGGCGGATCGAACAGCGGCACGCGGCGGCTTTCGCCATGGGGAATACCGGTCTTGAGCGAGGGCACGCTGCGCATCTGCTCTTCCAGCCACAACAGCGAACGCATGGCGTCGGCGGCCGTGGGACGGGCCGGTGCGGCGCGGAACTCGTCGTTGAAAATCTCCAGCGACAGCGGGCCGGTGTAGCCCGCATCGAGCACGGCGGCGGTGAACTTGGCCATCTCGAACTCGCCCTGACCGGGGAAGCAACGGTAGTGGCGGCTGTGACTCAGCACGTCGATGTCAACCCATGGCGCATCGGCCAGTTGCAGGAAGAAGATCTTCTCGCCCGGCAGGTCGGCAATCGGCAAAGGGTCGTCACGCAACGCCAGCGTGTGAAAGCTGTCGAGCACCAGGCCCAGGTGTGGATGGTTGACTTTTTCCACGACTTGCCAGGCCTGGCGGTAGCGGCTGATTTTCGGCGCCCAAGCCAAGGCTTCGTAGCCCACACGCAGGCCGCGTGCCGCCGCGCGTTCGGCCAGCTGGTGCATCTGGTCGGCCAGCAGCTCGATGTCGCCCGAGGCCGAGGGCTGGGCGTTGGTACACACCAGAATCAGCGGCGCGCCCAACTCCTGCATCACGTCGAACTTGCGCTCGGCACGCTCCAGGTTGCGCGCCAGTTGCTCCGGGCTCACACCATCAAAATCACGGAACGGCTGGAACAGGTCTATCGTCAGGCCCAGGTCTTCGGCGATACGGCGCACCTCGCGCGGCGAACCGGGGAACTGCAGCAAGTCGTTCTCAAAGATCTCCACGCCATCAAAGCGCGCCGCTGCCGCGGCCTGCAGCTTTTCGCGCAACATGCCAGACAACGAAACAGTGGCGATACAACGGCGCATCCAAAAACTCCGGTCAGGTGGTGAATCAGGCCTTGGCGGCATGAACAGCCGATACGGCGGCGCGCAGGCCCAGCAGGTAGCTGTCCACACCAAAACCAGCGATCTGGCCCTTGGCGATTTCGGCCAGCACCGACAGGTGGCGGAACTGTTCACGCGCATGGATGTTGGACATATGCACTTCTATGATGGGCGCGCTCAGAATCGCCAATGCATCGCGTATGCCATAGCTGTAGTGTGTCCACGCGCCGGCGTTGATGATGATGGCGTCTATGCCTTCGATGTGCGCCTTGTGGATGCGCTCCACCATCTCACCTTCGTGGTTGGTCTGGAAAGCCTCGACTTCCGCGCCCAGCTCTTCACCCAGGGCGATCACGCTGCTGTTGATTTGCGCCAGTGTGGCGGTACCGTATTGCTTGGGGTCACGTTTGCCGAACATGTTCAGGTTGATGCCGTGCAGGACGAGGATTTTCATATGCAGTTCTCTTTGAAAGGAGGGTGTAGAAACGATTGGGTGCGGCCTAGATCTCAACGATCCGGCCGCTCTTGGCGGCGTTGGCAATGGCCTCGGTCACGCGCAGATTTTGCAGGCCGTCGCGGGCGCTGACCAGGGGCGCCACTTCGCCGCGAATCACCGCGCCGAAATGTGTCATCTGGTGCTGGATGGGGTCGTCGCGCACCAAACCGACCACACCCGATTCAAAGGGTTTCCACCACGAGCGGTCTTGCGGGCGCGGGTAGGTCTTGAGCCGCATGGTGGGCACCGACAAGCTGCCGTTGGTGCCCGAGATGACGTAGCAGTCTTCGTCGTCTGCCGTGGCGTAAGCCTTGTTCTCTTGTGAAGTCTGTTCCCAGCTGCGTGGGCTGGCGGCGGTGTCGGACAACATGAAGGTGCCCAACGCGCCGCTGGCAAATCGCAGGTTGATGGCCACCGTGTCTTCGACCACATGGCCACGCACCGCGTTCGAGGCAAAGGCTTGCACGGCCACGATGTCGCCGCACAACATGCGCAGGTTGTGCACCTCGTGGATCATGTTGATGAGGATGGGGCCGCCGCCGATTTCACGCCGCCAGGGCGCATCGTCAAAATACTCACTCGGCTTGAAAAACGTGGCGCTGCCCACCACCGCCACCACCCGGCCGAGCTGGCCCGACGCCACCACTTCGCGTGCCTTGGCCATGATGGGGCTGTGCGCGCGGTGGTGGCCGATCAACATCCTGGCGCCGCTGCGCTCCACCGCATCGGCCAAAGCCTGGGCTTCGGCCACGGTGGGCGCGATGGGCTTCTCCAGCAACATCGGCAAACCGGCCGCGATACAGGCCATGGCGTGGGGCACATGCAACTGGTTTGGTGTTGCCAGGATCACGCCGTCAGGCCTATCCGCGGCCAGCAAGGCCTCGAGCGAGGGGTACAGCGGCACACCCGCAGCCGCCGCCAGCGGCACGGCAGCGGGCGAGGGATCGATGACGGCGCACAAGCTGCAGCTCGCGCTGGCGCGGGCGGCCTGCATGTGCGCCTGGCCGATGTAGCCAGCGCCTGCAACAGCGATACGGAGCTTGGTCATGTGTTTGATTTTGAAGCCTGGGGCGATGCACTCACCGGGACGCGGCCAGCGCTGCGTGTCCGTGTCGCGGTGTGTGCCTACAGCAGTCTGCTTACTTGCGCGCCTTGGCCAGTTCGGCCATCACTTCGTCCACCGTGGGTTGGCCCACGCTGGCGCTGAACTGGGCGATCACTGGCTTCATCTTGTCGCGCAGCTTGGCCACTTCAGCCGGCGAGAACTCGCTCACCGCCATGCCGTTTTTCTTCAGCAGTTCGAGGTTGGCGGCAACCGAGGCACGCGCTTCCTTGCGCTGCACCACGGTGGCTTCGGCGGCAGCTTCCTCAATGATCTTCTTCTCGGCGGCGCTGTAGCTGTCCCAGACCTTCTTGCTGAAGATCACCGACTGCGGGTTGTACTGGTGGTTGGTCAGCGCGATGTTCTTCTGCACTTCCCAGAACTTGTTCGCCGCGATCACCGAGACCGGGTTTTCCTGACCGTCAATGGCCTTTTGCTCCAGGCCACCGTACACCTCGGGGAAAGGCATGGGTGTGGGGTTGGCGCCCAAGGCCTTCACCCAGGCGACGTTGATCGGGTTGGGGATGACGCGCAGCTTCAGGCCGTCGATGTCTTCCACCTTCAGCAGCGGGCGCTTGCTGTTGGTGATTTGACGGAAGCCGAGTTCAAAGTAGGTGATGCCGACCAGGCCTTTTTCTTCCAGCTTGGCGTGCATTTTTTTGCCAACGGGGCCATCCACCAGCGCATCGGCTTCTTTCTCGTTGCCGAACAGGAATGGGAAGTCGAAGATCGCCAGTTCCTTGGCTTCGGTGGCCAGGATGCCGGTGTTCATCACAGCGGCTTCCACCGTGCCGCCCTTCATGGACGAGACCACGGCCTGGTCGCTGCCCAGCGTGCTGTTGTAGAACAGGTTGACCTTCATCTTGCCACCCGACTTGGCGGCCACCACTTCGGCGAACTTGCGCATGCCGGGACCTGCGGGATGGTTCTCGGGGCCGTTCAAATTCATCTTGATGGTGCGGTCCTTGATGTCTTGCGCGGTGGCAAAACCAAAGGACGTCAGCGCGATGGCGGCAACGATGGACTTGATCATCAGACGTTTCATGAATGTCTCCTCAGAATAAAAAAGAATTGAAAGGCACGCTTTTCTGAATACGAGGCGTGGCGCACCAGTCACCCTCGCATTGGTTTTTTGTTTTAGCTTTAACCGTAGAGCAACTTCGCCGGCACCATCACCAGGGACGGGAACAGCACCATCAGGAACATCACGACGAACTGCACGATCATGAAAGGCATCACGCCGCGCGTGACGTCGTCCATCTTCATGCGGCCCACACCCGCCACCACGTTAAGCACCGTGCCCACGGGCGGGGTCACCAGGCCAATCGAGTTGTTGATGATGAACAGCACGCCGAAGTAGACCGGGTCAATGCCTGCGGCCTTGACCAGTGGCATCAGCACCGGCGTCAGGATCAGGATGGTCGGCGTCATGTCCATGGCCGTGCCCACCACCATCACCAGCACCATGATGGCGGCCATCAGCAGCACCGGGCTGTCGAGCAGCGGCTTCAGCAGTTGCACCACCTGGTCGGGCAGTTGCGCCACGGTGATGAGCCAGGCCGAGACCATGGCGGCGGCCACCAGGAACATCACCACGGCGGTGGTTTTGGCGGCGGCGTGGAACACTTCGTAGAGCTGCTTCCAGCTCAGCTCGCGGTAGATCACCGAGGCCACAAACAGCGCAAACACGGCGGCCACCACAGCGGCTTCGGTTGGTGTGAACACACCCATGCGCAGGCCGACCAGGATGATCAGTGGCAGCGCCAGCGCCCAGCCGGCTTTGCGGAACGCCTGCCACACTTCAGCCTTTGTTTTGCGTGGTGGCGGCTCCAGCTTTTCGCGGCGTGTGGTCCACCACCAGGTGGCCCACAGGCCACCGGCGAGCAAGATGCCGGGGAAGATGCCGGCCAGGAACAGCTTGGTGATCGACACGTTGGCCGACACACCAAAAATCACAAAGCCAATCGACGGCGGAATGATGGGACCGATGACGCCGCACGCTGCGATCAGGCCACCGCTGCGCGCCTTGTCGTGACCGGCCTTGACCATCATGGGCAGCAGCAGCGCAGTCAACGCCGCCGCATCGGCCACGGCCGAGCCCGACAGTGCCGACAAAATACACGCCGCCACGATGGTCACATAACCCAGGCCGCCACGGATATGGCCAACCAGCGCCAGCGCGAAGTCGACAATCCGGCGCGACAGGCCGCCGGTGTTCATCACCTCGCCGGCCAGCATGAAAAACGGCACGGCCAGCAGCGGAAAGCTGTTGGCGCCTTCCAGGATGTTCTGCGCCAGGATCTGGCCATCGAACATGTTCATGTGCCACATCAGCGCGGCACCACACAGCAGCAGGGAGAACGCGATGGGCACGCCCAACGCCATGGCGGCCAGCAAGGAGCCCAGGAATACAAAGATGGTCATGAGAGTCTCAGCGCAAAGGTTGGGGAACGTCGATCGGTTCTTCTTCCGACTCGCGGATGGCGATCAACTGCTCCTCCGTGAGTTGGCCGGTGACGAGACGCCACAACTGGTTCAGCAAAATCACCGCAGCCGAGATCGCACACACCATGCCGGCGCTGTAGAACACCGCCATAGAGACTTCCATGACGGCACTGGTGCTGTCGATGTTGACCTTGACTTGATCAAGCGAGCCCTTGAACAACAGCCAGCAGATGAACAGCATCAGCAGATGGGTCAGCCCCAGGCACACCTTCTTGCCAAAAACAGGCAGGCGCGACACCAGCATGTCGGTGCCCAGATGCGAGCCCTCGTTCAGCGCCACAACCGCCCCCAGAAAAGTGATCCAGACGAAAAGCCAGCGCGACAGCTCTTCGGACACGGTAATGCCCGAGTTGAAGCCGTAACGTAGCACCACGTTGCCGAACACCAGCACCACCATGATGGCCAGGAAGGCCACCATGATGATGCCGAGCAAGCGGCAATATCCATCGAGTACTTTTTGCATTTTTAAGGACCTCCTTATGTTGTTGTTTGCGTCTGGTGGTCGGCTGGGCTGACGTGCACTCAATACCAAATGACCGAATGAAAAAAAGCGGGTGGAAAGATGCGAGCTAGACCAAGGGCACCGTCAGCTTCTCAATCACCCCACGGGTGTCCGGGCGCACCCCGCGCCACCACTCAAAAGCTTCGGCAGCCTGCTCGGCCAGCATGCCCACACCATCCGCGAGTTGCTGCACACCGGCGTTTTGCGCCAGGCGCAGAAATGGTGTCAAGCCCTTGCCGTAAGCCAGCTCATAGGCCAATACCGCTTGGCTGAAGGCGCTGGCAGGCACCGGCGGCAACTCGGCATACAGGCTGGCAGAGGTGGCATTGAAAACCACGTCAAACGACTGCCCTTCGAGCTCGGCATAACCGCCCGCCTGCACCGCGCCGTGTGGCGCCACCGCCGCGGCCAGGGCATGGGCCTTGTCCAGCGTGCGGTTGGCGATGCACAGCAGCGCAGGCTTCTCAGCCAGGAAGGGCAACAGCGCACCCCGTGTGGCGCCGCCCGCGCCCAGAATCAATACCCGTTTGCCGGCGAGTGCGCAGCCCAGGTTGTGCACCACGTCGCGCACCAGGCCCACGCCATCAAAGTTCTCCGCCATGATGCGCGCGCCCTCGAACTTCATGGCGTTGACCGCACCGGCCAGTTGTGCACGCTCGGAGCGTTCGGTGGCATAGGCAAAGGCGTCGAGCTTGAAGGGTGCGGTAATGTTCATGCCGCGGCCACCGGCGGCACGGAACACGTCCACCGCGCCGGCAAAACCACCTAGCGGTCCTTCGATCTTGCTGTATGCGATGTCTTGCCCTGTGGCCTCGGCGAACATGCCGTGGATCAACGGCGACTTACTCTGCTGAATGGGGTTGCCGATGACGGCATAACGGTCGGTCATGTTGGTGTCTCCTCAAGCCTCGGCGGTCGCCACGGCGGCTTCGGCGTACAACACCCCGTCACGCTCCAGTTGGGCGATGTCGTCGGCGCCGTAGCCCAGGCTTTGGGCAATGCTGCGGTTGTGTTGGCCCATCAGCGGTGCGGCTTGCAGCACCGTGGTGTTGTAGGCCGAGAAATGGAACGGCAGATTGGGCAGACGCACCTTGCCCAGCACCGGGTGGTCTTGCTCGATCAGCATGCCGCGCGCCTGGATCTGCGGGTCGGCCAGCACCTCGTCTATGTTCTGCACCTTGGCAGCGGGCACGTCGATCGCATCCAGCGCTGCCAGGCAATCCGCAACACTGCGGCTGGCCACCCAGGCCCGCACCGGCTGGAGCAACTCCAGGCGGTGGGTATTGCGCCCGGCCAGGCTGTGGAAGCGGCTATCGTCTTCCAGTCCGGGTTGGCCGAGGTCGGTGCCTATGCGCAGCGCCAGGCGTTTCCAGGCGTCGTCCACTTGCGCTGCGATCACCACATAACCATCGGTGGCGGTAAACACGCCGTACAGCGTGGACTGCGGCAGATCATGGCCGGTCTGCACCGGCAGCTCGGCTCCGCCCGAGAGGGTGTAGCTCTGTACCGCATATTCGTGCATGGACACCAGGCAGTCGTATAGCGCCATGTCGATGTGCTGGCCTTGCCCGCTGCGCACGCGGCCGAACAATGCGGCGCAGATGGCGGCCACACCGTGGATGCCGGTGTACATGTCACCCAATGCAATGCGTAACAGCGGCGGCGGCTCGCCGGGTGTGCCAACCATGGCCATGATGCCGCTCTTGGCCTCGGCGATCAGGCCGAAACCGGCGCGGCGCGCGTCCGGCCCGGTATGGCCGTAGGCCGAGACCGAGCAGTACACCAGGCCGGGGTTGCGCTCGGCCAGCGCCTTGTAGCCCAGACCCAGTTTGTCGAGTGCACCGGGGCGGTAGTTCTCCAGGAACACGTCCGCGCTGTCGGTGAGCTTGTGCATCAGGGCCAGACCACGCGGGTCTTTGAGGTTGATACACAGGCCTTTCTTGCCCATGTTCTGCTGCAGGAAGTAGCCGCTTTGGCCGTCGACCATGAAGGCGTGGGCACGCCCGGCGTCGCCCGCCGTGGGGCGTTCGACTTTGATCACTTCGGCGCCGAGCGCAGCCAAACACCGCCCCATGTAGGGGCCGGCGAGAAAGTGGCTGTAATCGATGACGCGAATACCCTGCAGCGGCAGCGGCTGGTTATTCTTGTCGTTCTTGGTTTGCATCAAATGCCCTTCAAGCGCTCACGTTTGCAGCGAGAGCAGCTATATTTTTTGCAGCAGTTTGTGCGTCGTAGCAGCCCCCTCACCCGCGCCGCAGCCAAAGGCCATGGTGTGCAAGCTCTGGAGCGGTTTTACGATCGCTGATCGCTCAAACTGTTGAAATCAGACGGCACTGTAGCGATCGCCAGCGCGAAAACAACGTTTTTCAAAACTAACCAGTTCGTTAATTAGCCGAATTCGAGCGATTAACGAACGTTTTAAGGGTTATCTCTAGGGCTAGGCGCCCCAGGTCGGCACCGCGACGCGGGCTCAAAAGTGGCCGGGACGGCGCGGAATCATCAGTCGATGTTCACCCTTTTGCACCACTTCACCGTGCTGATTGAACAGCTCCGACGGCAGCACCACAATGCCCCAGCCGGGCTTGCTTTGGCTCGCACGCATGCTGCCCACGCGAAACTTCACGTGCAACACGTCACCGATCTTGATGGGCAACAGGAAGTCCCAGGTCCAGCCCAGCGACATGCCGGGCAGGAAGCGGTATTCGGTTTGGGTCTTCAGCCCGTCGGCCACCGACAGGCCCATCAAACCATGCGCCACGCGGCAGCCGAAGTGCGAGGCCTTGGCATACGCCTCGTCCACGTGCACGGGCGTGAAATCACCGGTGAGTTCGGCATAGGCGTCTATGCGCTCGGCCGTCACGGTATAGCTCGGACTCACGGCCTCGTCGCCGATCTGGGCGTCGTCCCAGTATTTCTCGGGGGTGGTGAAGTGCGGTTTGGAATAGCTCACAGGTTTGTCTCCGTTCGGTCGTGATGTGGTTCAGGCGCGCGGGTTGATGGCCAGCACTTGGGCCACGCTGTTGCCGCTGGCCTGTATGAGTTCTATCGCCAGGCCGTCGGGCAATTGCAGCCAGTTGCTGCCCTGCGGCAGGGGCTTCACACCCCAGGCGCGCGCGGCCTCCAGCGCGCTCGACAGGTCTTGCACCATGATGCCCAGGTGCGCCAGCCAGCCAGCGTCGTTGCTGGGCGGCGCCTCGAAGTCGGGCGTGCTCATGAGCTGCATGCCGCCTATGGTCCAGTACTGGCGCGGCGCATCGGTGGGGCCATCGATCTCGCGCACATCCATGCCCAGCACTTCGTAGAAGAAATCGATGTGCCACTGGATGTCTTTCACGCGTACCGCCACGTGCTCCACGTAGGCCTTTTGCACGTAAGGTGTCTTGTCTTGTTTCATGCGCTTTGTCTCGTTTGTGTTTGCTTCAGGAGTGCACGCTCCACCCCTTTCACACAGGCCACCAGGGCCAGGTTGGTGGGTGTGGGCACGCCGTATTTCTGCCCCCAGCGCACGACGGCGCCGTTGACGTAATCGATTTCCGTGATCGAGCCTTTCTCCAGGCTCTGCAGCATCGACACCTTGAACTCGGGTGGCAAACCGGCCGCAGCCTTGTCCCAGGCCTGGCGTGGCTCGGTGGTGCCAAGCCTGATGCCGGCCGCCTGCGCCACCGCCATGGCCTCATACACGGCGGCCAGTGCGCAGGCCTCGATTTCGGGCACGGCATAAAGGTCGCCATAACTCAGGTGTGTGATGGCGCCCAGGGCGCCGGTGGCCACGTTGACCAGCAGCTTGTCCCACATCTCGCTCAGCATGTTGCGGCTGACCTGGGTGCTCAGTCCGGCGGCATTAAAGGCTTGGGCAATGGCCAGCACGCGTGACGAGACGCGGCCATCCAGCTCACCGATCAGCGTTTCCTTGCCCTTGGTGCCGGCCAGAATGTGGCCCGGCGCAAGCAGCACACCGCCGGCGTAGGTCTTGCCCGCAATCACCTGCCCAGCCCCCACCACCTCGGCCAACACGTCTTCGTGGCCCAGGCCGTTTTGCAGCGACAGCACCACCGTATCTGGCCCCACGATGTTCTTCGCGGACAACATCACTTCGCGGGTGTGGAAGGACTTCACCAACACCAGCACCAGGTCGACCACCCCAATGCCTTGGCTGTGTGTGGCCGCATGCACCCGCACCTTGCGGTCCACGCCGTCTTCGCGCAGCAGCAAGCCGTGTTGGCGTATCGCATCCACATGCGCCTGGCCACGGTTGACGAGCCAGACCTCGTGCCCGCCCTCGCTCAACACCCCACCGATGGCACTGCCCAAGGCTCCCGCGCCCAGTATGCAAATCTTCAATTCGTCTCCTTGCTGGTTGGAGCCGAATCGTAGAAACCCAGGGCCATGTCGTAAATGCAATGGTCTTAATAGTTACATTGCAGATGGCAATACCAGTTATGGCTTGTGCAACATGGACAGCTCGCGCCAAAACCCACACCATTGCGCCCCCACTTCAAACTTCGTTCCCAGGAATACGCTTGATGCAAGCTCTCTTTACCGCGCCACCGATTCCGAAAACGCAGCCCAAGATCGACTGCCATGTGCATGTGTTCGACCCGTTGCGCTTTCCCTACGCCGACGACACCTTCTACCGCCCGACCGGGCATGAGATCGCCACCACCGAGCAGCTCGGCGCACTAATGGATGCCCACGGTGTTCAACACGCGCTGATCGTTGGGCCCAACTCGGGTTATGGCTTTGACAACCGTTGCCTGCTCGATGCGCTGCAACGCGGCAAGGGCCGCTTCAAGGGTGCGGCCGTGGTGCCCAACCACACCGGCCGAGAGGAACTGCAAGCGCTGCAAGCCAGCGGCGTGGTGGGTGTCACGCTGAATGTGGCGCTGCTGGGCACCGACTATTACCGTGACGCAGCACCCTTGCTGGCACATCTGCGCGAGCTTGGCATGTGGGCCTGTGTGCAGGTGCAGTTTGACGAGTTGCTGACCGTGAAACCTATGCTGCTCGACAGCGGCGTGCAGATCGTTGTTGACCATTGCGCTCGTCCCAACCCCGCCGCAGGTGTGGATCAGCCAGGCTTTGCGGCCCTGTTGGACCTGGCGCAAACCGGGCGGGTCTCGGTCAAACTTTCCAGCCTGGTGAAGTCTTCTGCCCAGGCCTTTCCTCACCGTGATGCCTGGCCCTACGTCCAGGCGCTGATAGCCGCCTTTGGCCCGCAGCAGCTGATGTGGGGCTCGGACTGGCCGTTTCTGCGCGCGCCCGCACGTATAGACTACGGCCCCCTGCTGGATCTGTTTGGCCAACTGGTGCCCGACACCGGCGCGCGCCAGGCGATCCTTTGGGACACGCCAAAACGCTTGTTCGGTTTTGTGTAGGGGCCTGTTCACGATCCATGAGGGGCCCCAATAGATCGCAGACAGGCTGTTGGACTCAGGGCAACGCCACCCAGCTGCCGCTACGGCCCGAGGCGAACAACGCCTCTATGGTTTGCAGTGTGCCCAGCGCGTCTTCTATCGGCCAGCTCGGCACGGCCTCGCCCAGCAGCAGGCGCGAGAAACGTTCGACCTGCAGCACGTATTGGTTCACGGGTTCAAAGCTGTGCTGGGTGGTGGCAAAGGCGCCCACGCTGCTGGCGTCGCCCACATGGATATGGCATTCGGTGGGGCGCGCATGGGCGCAGGGAAAGTCAAAGCGCAGCCAACCGTTGCCACCCAGCACCGACAAATGCTGGTGTGTGCCCCAGCCCGAAGGGCCGCCCTGCGTGGCCACGGTGAAGGCGGCATGGGCTTCGCCATAATCGAGCAGCGCGCTGGAGAGGCGGTCAATGCCAAACACCGGGTCGAATTCAAGCGCCGCCACCACCCGCTGCGGCCTGCGTTTAAAGACCAGATTGCAGGCACTGATGGCATACGAACCCAGGTCGTACAGCGCACCGCCGCCGGCTGCGGGGTTGTTGCGCACGTCTGCCGGGTCGAGAAACTGCTTGGCCAGCGTGACATGTGCTGCGCGCACCGGGCCTATGCTGTTGGCCGCCATCAAGGCATCAAACTCCGCCCACTGCGGGTGGTTGCGAAATGCAAAACCTTCTTCGATGTGGCGGCCGGTGCGCTCGCGCACCAGACACAGCTCGGCCACCTGGGCGGCCGTGAGGCATAGCGGCTTTTCACACAACACGTGTTTGCCGGCCTCCATGGCGCGCACCGCCCACTCAAAGTGCAGCTGGTTCGGCAGCGGGATATAAACCGCGTCGATGTCGGCATCGGCCAGCAGCGCCGCATAACTGTTGTAGACACGTGGCACAGCGGCCGCCTGTGCAGCCGCTTGGCCCTTGGCTGCGTCACGCGAAGCCAAGGCCAGCAGCGTGGCGCTGGGCGCCAGGTTCAGCGCCGGCATGGTGCGCTGCGTGGCGATGGCTGCGGCACCTAACACGCCCCAGCGAATGGTTTTGCTCATGTGGTTTCCTGATGGGTGGACATAGCGGCGCATCCTAGTGAGTCGTCCTCATTTCGAAAAGGCAATGCGCGCAATACACTTTATTTAATTTTCTTATGTGGCTGCGCACATGACCGACCTCGATACCCCCCTGCTCGACCCCAAGCTGCTGCGCCTGCTGGATCTGCTCTACACCACCCGCAGCGTCACACGTGCCGCCGAACTGCTGGGGCAAAGCCAACCTACCGTCAGCATCTGGCTGGGGCGCCTGCGGCTGACACTCAGCGACCCCTTGTTTGTGCGTACCCCCGAGGGCATGCAACCCACGCCACGCACCGACGCGTTGATCGGCACGGTGCGCGAGGTTCTGGAGGGCATGAAGCGGCTGTCTGAATCACAGGCGGTGTTTGAGCCCGCAGCGTCGAAACGCGAGTTCCGCATCTTCATGACAGACGCCAGCCATGTCACCCTGCTACCCCGGCTTTACGCCCACGTACGCGCACTGGCGCCATCGATTCGACTCGAAGCCGCCACCATGGACGCCAGGCTGGTGCCAGCCTTGCAAACCGGCGAAGCCGATTTGGCCCTGGGTTTGGTGCGTGGCCTGGAAACCGGCGCCGAGGCGGGCTTCTACCAGCAGACGCTGTTCGACCAGGACTGGATCTGCCTGTGCAACCCGCGCCACCCGCGGCTCGGCGGCAAGGCCGCGCCCGACAACTTCAGCTTGGACCACTACCTGGCCGAAGCCCACGTGGCCATCGTCTCTGGCACCGGCTACCAATTGCTGGACGCGACCCTAAAACACCTGGATGCCGCACGCCGCGTCTTGCTCGAACTGCCCGGTTTTCTGGGCCTGCCGGCGATTCTGTCTAGCAGTGACCTGGTGGCCACATTGCCACGGCATATCGGCAGCAGCCTGGCAGAGGCGGCGGGCCTGCGCATCCTGCCATGCCCGCTGAACATTCCTTCGTTCTCCGTGAAGCAGTACTGGCATGCCCGCTACCACCACGATGCGGCCAACCGCTGGTTGCGCAGCATCTGCGCCGAGCTGTTTTTACAACGCAAACCATGACGCGCAGTCGACGCCGCATTTGCAACCTGCGTCCGGCGTCCCGCGCAGCCCTTGGTGACAAAGCTAACGAGGGCGTGAAGCCGCGCAGCTGGCGCCGCGCGCCGGGCAAAAAAATAGCCACCCCAGGGTGGCTATTTTTGGCAGCATGAACAATCAGTTCGAGGCTTACTTCTGTTGGCGGAACTTGCGCAGTGCGGCCAGTTGGGCAGCCATCACGGCCAATTCCGACTGCGCCTTGGACAGGTCCAGATCGCTCTTGGCGTTCTTCACGGCTTCCTCAGCAGCGAGTTTGGCAGCGTTGGCCTTTTCATCGTCCAGGTCCTTGCCGCGGATCGCGGTATCGGACAGAACGGTGACGCCCGTGGGCTGAACTTCCAGAATGCCACCCGCCACAAAGACGAACTCTTCCTTGCCGTCGGCCAGCTCGATGCGCACCGAACCGGGTTTGATGCGCGTGATCAGCGGCGTGTGACGTGGGTAAATGCCCAGTTCACCAGCTTCACCAGGCAAAGCCACAAACTTGGCTTCGCCCGAGAAGATGGACGCCTCGGCACTGACCACATCAACGTGCATGGTGTGTGTGGTGTCCATGGGGTTTAGACCTTCTTGGCCTTCTCGAAGGCTTCGTCAATGCCGCCAACCATGTAGAACGCTTGTTCTGGCAGGTGGTCGCATTCGCCGGACACAATCATCTTGAAACCACGGATGGTTTCGGCCAGAGGCACGTACTTGCCAGGGCTGCCGGTAAACACTTCAGCCACGTGGAAAGGCTGGCTCAGGAAACGCTGGATCTTCCGCGCGCGGGCCACGGCCAGCTTGTCTTCAGGTGCCAGGTCGTCCATGCCCATGATCGCGATGATGTCACGCAGTTCACGGTAGCGTTGCAGCGTGCCTTGCACGGCGCGCGCGGTTTCGTAGTGGTCTTGGCCCACGACCAGCGGATCCAGCTGGCGGCTGGTGGAGTCGAGTGGATCGATCGCAGGGTAGATACCCAGCGAAGCGATGTCACGGCTCAACACCACGGTGGAGTCCAAGTGAGCGAAGGTGGTCGCAGGCGATGGATCGGTCAAGTCATCCGCTGGCACGTAAACGGCCTGGATGGAGGTGATGGAACCAACCTTGGTCGACGTAATACGCTCTTGCAGACGGCCCATTTCTTCGGCCAGTGTAGGCTGGTAGCCCACGGCGGAAGGCATACGGCCCAGCAGAGCGGACACTTCGGTACCGGCCAGCGTGTAGCGGTAGATGTTGTCCACGAAGAACAGCACGTCCTTGCCTTCGTCGCGGAACGACTCGGCAATGGTCAGGCCGGTCAGCGCCACGCGCAAACGGTTGCCTGGAGGCTCGTTCATCTGACCGTAGACCATGGCCACCTTCGAGTCTTCGAGCTTCTCGAGGTTCACCACGCCGGAGTCGGCCATTTCGTGATAGAAGTCGTTCCCTTCACGGGTACGCTCACCCACACCAGCAAACACGGACAAGCCGCTGTGCGCCTTGGCAATGTTGTTGATGAGTTCCATCATGTTCACGGTCTTGCCCACGCCGGCGCCGCCGAACAGGCCAACCTTACCGCCCTTGGCAAACGGGCAAACCAAGTCAATCACCTTGATGCCGGTTTCCAGCAGGTCTTGAGATGGGTTGAGTTCGTCGTAAGCAGGCGCTTTACGGTGGATGGAAGCCGTCAGGTCTTGGGCAACCGGGCCGCGCTCGTCGATAGGCGCACCCAGCACGTCCATGATGCGGCCCAGCGTCGCCTTGCCAACTGGCACGGTGATAGGCAGACCGGTGTTGGTCACCATCAGGCCACGACGCAGACCGTCGGAGGAGCCCAGCGCAATGGTACGCACCACGCCATCGCCCAACTGTTGTTGCACTTCGAGGGTCAGCGCAGAGCCTTCCATCTTGAGCGCGTCGTACACGCGAGGCATGCGGTCACGTGGAAACTCCACGTCCACCACGGCGCCAATACACTGAACAATCTTGCCCTGAACGCCAACGTTCCCTTGGGTATTTTCTTGAGCCATTATCTTTTGCTCCAATAAATTTGAATCTTGCTGTGCCGATGTGCGATGAAGCAGGCCTTAGCCGCTGATGGCCGCTGCACCGGAAACGATTTCCGACAACTCTTTGGTGATCGCTGCTTGGCGGGTCTTGTTGTAGACCAGCTTCAGTTCACCAATCACGTTGCCGGCGTTGTCCGTTGCGGCCTTCATCGCCACCATACGGGCTGCATGCTCGGAGGCCATGTTTTCAACAACAGCCTGGTACACCAGTGCTTCCACATAGCGAACCAGCAAGTCGTCGATCACGGTTTGCGCGTCTGGCTCATAGATGTAGTCCCAGGCGTGTTGCGTGTTGCTGGCCTTGGTTTCTGCGTCCATCTTGGTCGCAACCAGGGGCAGCAGCTGCTCGACGACAGGCGTCTGGCTCATCGTGCTGACAAACTTGTTGTAGCAGACGTACACAGCGCTGACTTCACCAGCGGTGAAAGCATCCAACAACACCTTGACCGGGCCGATGAGCTTGTCGAGGTGCGGCTTGTCGCCGAGTTGCGTGACGTGCGACACCACCTTGGCGCCAATACGGTTCAGGAAACCAAGCCCCTTACCGCCGACAGCCACAGCTTGCGCCGACTTGCCAGCGGCCTGGTTGTCGCGCAACTGGGTTGTCAATGCACGGAACAAGTTCGTGTTCAACCCACCGCACAAGCCCTTGTCGGTGCTCACCACGATGTAGCCCACGGACTTACCGTCGTTGGACTTCATGAAGCTGTGCACGTACTCTGGGTTCGCTTGGCCAAGGTGGCTGGCGATGTTGCGTACCTTTTCGCTGTAAGGACGAGCAGCCCGCATGCGGTCCTGCGCCTTACGCATCTTGGATACGGAAATCATCTCCATCGCCTTGGTGATCTTCTTGGTGTTTTCCACCGATTTGATCTTGGTGCGTAGTTCCTTGCCTGATGCCATCAGTGGCTCCTTGTGATCAGGTAGAAATTAAGCAAAGGTCTTTTTGAACGCGCCCACAGCGGCAGTCAATTCAGCCTCAGCGTCCTTGTCCAAAGCCTTGGTGGTTTCGAGCTTGGACAGCAGCGCAGCGTGCTTGTCCTTCAGGTAACCGTGCAGGCCGTGTTCGAAAGCCAGGATCTTCTTGACTTCGACGTCGTCCATGAAACCCTTGTTGACGGCAAACAGCGTCGCACCCATCAAGCTGATAGGCAGTGGGCTGTATTGCGCTTGCTTCAACAGTTCGGTCACACGTGCGCCGCGGTCGAGTTGCTTGCGGGTCGATTCGTCGAGGTCAGATGCGAACTGGGCGAAAGCCGCCAATTCACGGTACTGTGCCAAGTCGGTACGGATACCGCCGGACTGGCCCTTGATGATCTTGGTTTGCGCCGAGCTACCCACGCGGGACACGGAAATACCAGCGTTGATCGCAGGACGGATACCGGCGTTGAACAGGCTGGTTTCCAGGAAGATCTGGCCGTCGGTGATCGAAATCACGTTGGTTGGCACGAAAGCAGACACGTCGCCAGCTTGCGTTTCGATGATAGGCAATGCGGTCAACGAACCGGTCTTACCCTTGACTTCACCCTTGGTGAAGGCTTCAACGTACTCGGCGTTCACACGCGCGGCACGTTCCAGCAGACGGCTGTGCAGATAGAACACGTCGCCAGGGTAGGCTTCACGGCCTGGTGGACGGCGCAGCAGCAACGACACTTGGCGGTAAGCCACGGCTTGCTTGGACAGATCGTCATAGACGATCAGCGCGTCTTCGCCGCGGTCACGGAAGTATTCGCCCATGGTGCAGCCAGAGTAGGCCGACACGTATTGCATCGCAGCGGATTCGGAAGCCGAAGCTGCGACAACGATGGTGTATTCCATCGCGCCAGCTTGTTCCAGGGCGCGCACCACGTTCTTGATCGACGAAGCCTTTTGGCCAATCGCGACGTAAACGCAGGTCATGTTCTGACCCTTTTGGTTGATGATCGCGTCGATGGCCACGGCCGTCTTACCGGTCTGGCGGTCACCAATGATCAGTTCGCGCTGACCACGGCCCACGGGCACCATGGAGTCGATAGACTTCAGGCCGGTTTGCACGGGTTGGTCAACAGACTTACGCGCGATCACGCCGGGAGCGACCTTTTCGATCACGTCGGTCATCTTGGCGTTGATCGGGCCCTTGCCGTCGATAGGCTGACCTAAGGCGTTCACCACGCGGCCAATCAGTTCGGGACCAACTGGCACTTCCAGAATGCGGCCCGTGCACTTCACGGTATCGCCTTCGGATATATGTTCGTATTCACCCAGAATCACGGCGCCGACGGAGTCGCGCTCGAGGTTCAATGCCAGGCCAAAGGTTGGCGTGCCATCGGCGGTGGACGGGAATTCAAGCATTTCGCCCTGCATCACATCGGACAAGCCGTGGATGCGCACGATACCGTCGGTCACGGAGACCACGGTACCTTGGTTGCGAATGTCGGCGCTGGCTGCCAAGCCCTCAATACGGCTCTTGATCAGCTCAGAAATTTCTGCGGGATTGAGTTGCATGACTCTTTCCTTCTCTTTCTTTGGTTAGCAAACAACCAGAGCCATGGGCTCAGGCTGAAGACACAGGCCCAACCTTAAGCGGTCAATGCCAATTTCATTTGTTCCAGGCGGGCTTTGATGGAGGTGTCGAGCACCTCATCACCCACCACAACGCGAATGCCACCGATCAGCTCTGGCTGTAATGCAATGACAAAATTCAGCTTGCGGCCAAAACGCTTTTCGAGCATTGAGGACACATCGGCCAGCGCAGACGCATCCATAGGGAACGCGCTGAAGACGGTGGCGTCGGACAACCCGCCCTGTGCGTTTTTCAGCGCACGGAACTGGTTGGCGATCTCAGGCAAAGCTTGCAGGCGACCGTTTTCGAGCACGGTGCGCAAGAAGTTTTTGGCTGCATCGGGGAGCGCCGTTTTAGCGACGCCCGCGATCACATCAAACACCTGGTCAACGCCAGCATTTGGATTGCCAGCAAACTGCTGAAGTTGTGCATTGGCCGCGATCGCAGCCAGCTCATCGAGCCATGCCGCAGCACCGGCGACATCGTTGGCCGACGCCTTGAACAAGGCATCAGCATACGGACGGGCAATGGTTGCTATTTCAGCCATGGTCGTGTTCTTACAGCCTAGAGTTCGGTTTTGAGACGGTTCAGCAAATCGGCGTGGACACCAGCATTGACTTCCTTGCGGAGAATCTGCTCTGCACCCTTCACGGCCAACGTAGCCACCTGCTCACGCAGGGCTTCACGGGCCTTGACAACCTGCTGCGCGGCTTCTGCTTGCGCAGCAGCAACGATCTTGGCGGCCTCTTCGCTTGCGCGGGTTTTAGCTTCTTCAATGATGGCTTGGGCACGGCGCTCAGCATCGGCCAGACGAGAAGCGGTTTCGTTGCGCGAGCTGGTCAGCTCGGCTTCCACACGCTTGTTGGCCACGGCCAACTCGGTCTTAGCTTTGTCTGCGGCCGCCAGGCCATCAGAGATCTTCTGTGCCCGCTCGTCGAGTGCTTTGGTGATGGGTGGCCACACGAACTTCATCGTGAACCAAACCAAAATCGCAAAAACGACGGCTTGCAGGAACAGGGTCGAATTAATGTTCACGGCTTATTTCCTTTCGGTCGTGAAAGGTCGCCAGAAATTAGATTGCGAAGGGCTTGGCAAAAGCGAACAGCAGAGCAATAGCCACGCCGATCAGGAAGGCCGCATCGATCAGACCAGCCAAGATGAACATCTTGGTTTGCAGTTCGTTCATCAACTCAGGTTGACGAGCCGACGATTCCAGGAACTTGCCGCCCATCAAAGCGATACCGATAGATGCGCCCATTGCGCCCAGACCGACGATCAAACCACAAGCCAGAGCGACGAGACCGAGAATGTTTTCCATGATTGCTCCTAGAGATTACAGGTAAAGAAAAAAGAAAAAAGAGAAACGAAACTTAGTGAGACTCGTGAGCCTGTCCCACGTAGATCAATGTCAACATCATGAAGATGAAGGCTTGCAAGGTGATCACCAGAATGTGGAAGATACTCCACACAGATCCAGCGATAACGTGCCCGACGCCCAGCCAGAAACCACCTTCAAGGGGGTTGAACTGCCAGGCCCACACGCCGCCCATCAGGGCGATCAGCATGAACACCAGCTCACCGGCAAACATGTTGCCGAAGAGTCGCATGCCGTGGGAAATTGTTTTGGCCAGGTATTCGATCACTTGCATCAGGAAGTTGATCGGATACAGGAACCAGTGGTCACCAAACGGTGCCGCCACCATTTCGTGCGCCCAGCCGCCAACGCCCTTGATCTTGACGTTGTACACCAAGCAAACAAACAAGACGCTGACCGACAAACCCAGAGTGGTGGACAGGTCGGCAGTAGGCACCACACGCATGTAAGCGTGGTGTGGATCATGACCAGCAGCGCCGTAAGCCAGTTGCCACAGATTGGGCAGCAAGTCCACGGGCAGCATGTCCATGGCGTTCATGGCAAAAATCCAGAAGAACACGGTGAGCGCCAGCGGCGACACCAGCTTGCGGCTGGTGGCGTTATGGATCACGCCCTTGGCCTGGTTCTCGACCATTTCAGCCATGATCTCCACCGCAGCCTGGAAGCGACCAGGAACGCCGGAGGTGGCCTTGCGCGCAGCGCGCCAAAGCAAGAAGCAACCCACCACACCCAAAATCACGGAATAGATCAGCGAGTCCAGGTTAAAGAGGCTGAAATCCACAATGCTGGTTTGCTTGACAGATCCGAACGAGAAGTCTCGTTGCAAATGCTGCAAGTGGTGAACAATGTAGTCGCCTGCGTTTGGACCTTCTGCACCAACGTTTTCAGTCGCCATATCTACCTGTGCCTTATTCACTTAACCGAATGCTGGCGCCGAGAATGCAGCACCAACATCACCCAATAAACTTTCATGGTCAGCACAAAGCCAAGCAGCAATACCAGCCAGCTCAGCCCCTGAACCATCCGCGGTGCCGCAAACAAAATGGCCACCGTCAAGATGATCTTGACCAACTCCCATACAAAAAACCCCAACATGGCAGCACCGGGAAAGAGGCGCATCATGCGACTGGAGAGCCCGCGAGCGTAAACAGCCCCCGGTATCACCACTGCCAGCGCTCCGTATCCTGCCGACATGGCCATGGCGACCTGCCCGGACACCAGGCCCGCAGCCAAAGCCACCAGCCCGCCCACTACCAGTTGCCATCGCCAAACCCACCAAAGCGACAGCGGCGGATTCTTGGCCCTCCACTGCCGCGCTTCTTCGGCGGTAAGGGGCTTGAAATCGTTTTCTTCAGCGCTATCTTCAGCTTGGTAAGCCATTGTGTCCCCGTCAAATTACAACCGGGCTACACCCTCGACAATTCAGCAAAGCTCTTGATTATACGTAGAAACCCAGAGCATCCATAATGCTCGGGCGCAAGTGTGTCCCGCACGCGCCGGACGCACTTTACCTGCTGGAAACAATTCCAGCCTCCATATCGGGCTATTCATGACACCTTGGCTTAAGTTGTTTCACCTGGTTGCAGCCATTGTTTGGCTGGGCGGCATGACATTTCTGGTTTACATGCTGCGCCCCGCGGCGGCACGACTGCTTGCCCCGCCAGAGCGTCTTCCCTTGATGGCAGCGGTCCTGAACAAATTTTTTCCCATCGTCTGGATCTGCATTGCCGCACTGCTGCTGAGCGGCTTTGTCACCTTGGCCCGGGTCGGCATGGCGGCCGCGCCCCCTGGCTGGCACGTCATGGCCGCCTTGGGCGTGATGATGACGCTGATCTTTGCGCATCTGTTTTTTGGTCCCTACCAAAAGCTGCGCCGCGCCATCGCCGCGAGCGACTGGGCCTCAGCTGGTCGGCAACTGGCCCGCATGCACCCGTGGGTGCTGGCGAACCTGGGCCTGGGCTGGGCCGCCGTGCTGGCGATTCTGCTGTTGCGCGCCTAAGCCATGCACACGCCATGCAAGCCCGTGAGGCTGAGTCTTGCTTGGGCGTTTTGCGCGGTTTTCCTGTCTTTGGCAGGCTGTGCGCCGCAGCCTCCTCAAACCAGCGCGACGCAGGCCGGCGGCAACACCCCAACCCATTTCCAAGACGGCAAGTTCCACAACAACTACGTTGACACCCTTCCGGGCCCGCTGTCCGACCTGCTGCGTTGGCAATGGAACGCCTGGCGCAACAACCTGCCTCCACCACCGCGCACGCCGATTCCGGTCGTGGCCCCCGACCTGCCCGCCATCAGCGCCAACGCTGTGGCCGGCAGCGCCATGCGGCCCGCCATCACCTGGGTGGGCCACGCCAGCATGCTGGTGCAGGCCAATGGCCTGAATGTGTTGACCGACCCGATCTTCAGTGAGCGCGCCTCGCCGGTGCAATGGATTGGCCCCAAGCGTAACCAGGCGCCAGGCGTCGCCTTGGCCGACCTGCCGCCCATCGACGTGGTGGTGATTTCGCACAACCATTACGACCACCTGGACGTGGCCAGCGTGCGGGCGTTAAACACCCGCTCCGCCGGCAAAACACTCTTCATCGTGCCCCAGGGCCTGAAGGCCTGGTTTGCCGATGAAGGCATCCAGAACGTGGTGGAGCTGGACTGGTGGCAGTCGCACGCGGTGGCGGGTGTCGATTTCATGCTCACGCCGGTGCAGCACTGGTCGGCACGCGGCATCAACGACCGCCACAAAACCCTATGGGGCGGCTGGGCCGTGATGGGGCCAGCATTCAACTGGTATTTTGGCGGCGACTCGGGCTACAGCGCGGACTTCAAAGATACCGCCACGCGGCTCGCGCCGCGCCTGGCCACGCGCGGCGGCTTTGATCTGGCGCTGATACCGGTGGGCGCCTATGAACCCGAATGGTTTATGCAACCCCAGCACATGAACCCGACCCAGGCCCTGCAAGTGCAACGCGACCTGGGCGCCAAACAAAGTGTCGGTGTGCACTGGGGTACCTTTAATCTGACCGACGAGCCACTCGACCAGCCTCCAAACGATCTGGCCAAGGCCCGCGCAGCGCAAGGCGTCACCGATGACCAGTTCTTTTTGCTCGCCATCGGTGAAACGCGCTTCCTGAAACCGCAGCCGTAAAAACCCAAACAAAAACAACCGTCCGATAATTACCGCATGACTTCTTCCTCTCAGCCCAGCGTTCTGCCCGACTTCCCCTGCTACCTCAACGGCGCCTACACCCCGTTGTGCGACGCCAAGATCAGCGTCATGGACCGTGGCTTCATCTTTGGTGACGGCATCTACGAAGTGGTGCCGGTCTACGCCGCTGGCCGCCTGTTCCGTTTCGACCAGCACATGGCGCGCCTGGAGCGCAGCCTGGCCGAATTACGCATCGCCAACCCGCACACCCGTGAAGAGTGGAAGGCCATCATCCGCAAAGTGCTGAAGGCCCACACCGAACACGTGGGCGCCGACCCGGCCACACACCTGCAGTCGGTCTACATCCAGATCAGCCGTGGCGTGGCCCTGCGCGACCACCCCATGCCCGCGGGCCTGACGCCGACGGTGTTTGTCATGGCCACGACCGTCAAGCCGGCCAGCGCAGAACAGCGTGCAGCAGGCGTGGCCGCCGTGACGGCCGACGACTTCCGCTGGGAAAAGGCGCACATCAAGGCCACCAGCCTGCTGGGCGCGGTGATCGCACGGCAGATCAGTTTTGACGTGGGCGCAGCCGAAACCATCATGTTCCGCAACGGCTTCCTGAGCGAAGCCTCGCACAGCAATGTGTGGATCGTGAAAGATGGCGCCGTCATCGGCGTGCCCAAGGACAATCTGGTGCTGGAAGGCATTCGTTTTGGCCTGATTGAAGAGCTGTGCCAAGCCCATGGCATTCCCTTCAGCCTGCGCCGCATTGCCAGCGAAGAACTGCGCACCGCAGATGAAGTCTTGCTCTCCAGCGCTGGCAAGGAGGTGACCGCCGTCACCAAGCTGGACGGCCTGGCGGTTGGAAACGGCCAACCCGGCCCCATCTACCAAAGCTTGTACGCGGCCTACCAAGACGCCATTGAGCGTACGCCTACAGCCTAAACAGGAGCCAGCCATGTCTACACCCGATACCCCCAACAGTCCCGCCGACGCACCGGTCGATCCGCGCAAAGATTCGCTGATCGAGTATCCCTCGCTGTTTCCCATCAAGGTGATGGGTGTGCATGTCGACGGCTTTGTGAACGCCATCACCACCATCGCCAAACAGTTTGACCCCACGTATGACGCCAGCACGGTGGAGCTGCGCGAGAGCAAGGGCGGCAACTACCTGGGTGTGACGGTCACCATCACCGCCACGTCGCGCGAGCAGCTCGACGAGCTGTACCGCACCCTCAGCACCCACCCCATGGTGAAGATGGTGCTGTGACGGCTGCCACACTGGCGGCCAGCATGCCGCTTCAAGTCCGGGCCTTGGGCCGGGTGGACTACCTGCCCACCTACCAGGCCATGCAAGATTTCACGGCTCAGCGCACAGCAGATGAGCCTGATCAGCTATGGATTTGCGAGCATTCGCCGGTTTTCACCCAAGGCCTGGCGGGCAAACAAGAGCATTTGCTGCTGCCCGGCGACATTCCCGTCGTCTCCACCAACCGCGGCGGCCAGGTCACCTACCACGGCCCGGGCCAGGTGGTGGCCTACCCGCTGATCGACCTGAAGCGCGCTGGCTACTTCGTCAAGGAATACGTTTACCGCATCGAAGAAGCGGTGATACGCAGCCTGGCGCACCTGGGCGTGACCGGCCACCGTGTGGGCGGCGCTCCGGGCATTTACGTGCGGCTGGACGACCCGTTTGCGCATCATCGCCTGGCGCCCGCACTGCCCGGTGTTGACCCGTTTATCGGCCTGGGCAAGATCGCCGCGCTGGGCATCAAGGTCAGCCGGCACTGCACCTACCACGGCCTCGCTTTGAACGTGGCCATGGACCTGGAACCCTACTCCCGCATCAACCCTTGCGGTTATGCAGGACTGAAGACCGTAGACCTTTCTACAATCGGCATTCAAACCACTTGGGACGAAGTCGCGAACCTGCTGGCCCACAAGCTGGCGGCCCAGCTCGCGCCGTGAAAGAACATGAGCACTGTAGAAGTTGTGCGCGACGCGCAATCCGTTGAAGATTACAACCCCCTGGCCAAACAGAAGGCGGGGGCCAAGCTGTCGCGCATCCCCGTGAAAGTGGTTCAGGCCGAAGTGCTGAAGAAGCCCGACTGGATCCGCGTCAAAGCCGGCAGCCCGACCACACGTTTTTACGAGATCAAGCAGATCCTGCGCGAGAGCAACCTGCACACCGTGTGTGAGGAAGCCAGCTGCCCCAACATCGGCGAATGTTTCGGCAAGGGCACGGCCACGTTCATGATCATGGGCGACAAGTGCACCCGCCGCTGCCCGTTCTGCGACGTGGGCCATGGCCGCCCTGACCCTCTGGACGCCGATGAGCCGCTAAATCTGGCCAAGACCATCGCCAAGCTCAAGCTCAAGTATGTGGTGATCACCAGCGTGGACCGCGACGATCTGCGCGACGGTGGCAGCGGCCACTTTGTGTCGTGTATTCAGAACATCCGCGAACTGTCGCCACAAACCCAGATCGAAATCCTGGTGCCCGACTTCCGTGGCCGCGACGACCGCGCACTCGAAATCCTGAAGGCCGCGCCACCAGACGTGATGAACCACAACCTGGAAACCGCGCCGCGCCTCTACAAAGAAGCCCGCCCCGGCAGCGACTACCAGTTCAGCCTGAACCTGCTGAAAAAGTTCAAGGCCCTGCACCCCAATGTGCCAACCAAGAGCGGCATCATGGTCGGCCTGGGCGAGACCGATGAAGAAATCCTGCAAGTGATGCGCGACATGCGTGAGCACAACATCGACATGCTGACCATAGGCCAGTACCTGTCGCCCAGCAACAGCCATTTGCCCGTGCGCCGCTACGTGCACCCCGACACCTTCAAGATGTTTGAAGAAGAAGCCTACAAAATGGGCTTCAGCCACGCCGCAGTAGGCGCCATGGTGCGTTCCAGCTACCACGCCGACCAGCAGGCCCACGCCGCAGGGGTGTAAACAACCTCGTACGGATAACGCCGGCCGCTACGCGCCACCGAAAAGCCCCCGCCACAGCATCCTGCGGCGGGGGCTTTTTTACGCTGGTGGATGGCACGTCCTTGCCTCTTGCCACTGACCACCACGCTACCGCGTGGCTTCAGCCGCCGCACCGTACTCGCCAGGAAATCAGGCAATGCGTCGCGCCACAGCGGTTGTCTCTAGCGCTCAGGGTCTGACGAGAGACAACACCAAGGACGGATCATCGGCGGCCAGAACTTCTTCCGACCAGGTGGTCAAGCGAACGGCGTCGGCTCGCAGCACTTCCTGCTTGACCGCAAGAATCTGCGTGGGATGCATGGAAAAGCTGCGCAGCCCCAGGCCCAGCAGCAACCGGGTCATGGCGACATCACCGGCCATTTCGCCACAAACACTCACCCCCTTGCCTTGTGCGCGGCATTCCGCAATGGTGCTGGCCAATAACATCAGCACCGCTGGATGCAAGGGGTCGTAAAGGTGGGCCACCGATTCGTCGGCACGGTCGATCGCCAATGTGTACTGGATCAGGTCGTTGGTACCGATAGACAGGAAGTCAAAGTAGCGCAAGAACATCTTGACGCTGAGGGCAGCCGCTGGAATTTCTATCATGGCGCCGACCTTCAGATCGCCATAAGGGATTCCGCGGTTGTCGAGTTCAACCCGCGCAAAGTCCAGCAGCGACAAGGTCTGGCGGATTTCGCTGCCGTGCGCCAGCATGGGGATCAACAGGTTCACGGGTCCGTGCGCTGCGGCGCGCAGGATGGCGCGCAACTGGGTGCGGAACATCGCCGGGTCGGCGAGGCTCCAGCGAATCGCGCGCAGTCCGAGTGCGGGATTCAGATGCGCGTCTTCCTTGAGCCCTTTTTCTAGCGGTTTGTCTGCGCCCACATCGACCGTGCGAATGGTCACAGGCAGCCCCTTCATGCCTTCAACGGCGCGACGGTAGGCCTTGTATTGCTCTTCTTCGTCCGGCAGGGCCTTGCGCCCCATGAACAAAAACTCACTGCGGAACAAACCCACACCCACGGCGCCAGCTTTGACGGCTTCGTCGGCATCTTCTGGGAGTTCAATATTGGCCAGCAGCTCAACTTTCTGGCCATCCAAGGTTGTTGCCGGAGTGTGCAGCAGACGCGTCAGGCGCTGGCGCTCCAGCTGGACCTGGCGTTGCTTGAAGCCGTACTCGGCCAGGATGATGGCCGAGGGGTCGACAATGACCACACCCGCATCGCCGTCGATGATGACCCAGTCATCCTGGCGCACCAATTGGCTGGCGTTGCGGGCCCCCACCACCGCCGGGATATCCAGGCTGCGCGCCACGATGGCGGTGTGCGAGGTCTTACCCCCGACGTCGGTGACAAATCCGGCAAACACACTTTGCTTGAACTGCAGCATGTCGGCTGGCGACAGATCGTGTGCGATCAGCACCAGCGGCACGTCCACCGTATCGTCCAGAAGCAAGTCTTGCTGACGCTGTGCCTCGCGTGCCCGTGAGGGCGGCGATACCGGCGACGCCACACCCTTCATGTAGCGCAGTATGCGCTCCACCACCTGCTCAAGATCGGCCTTGCGCTCACGCAAGTACTCGTCTTCCATCTCGTCAAACTGGCGTGCGATGATTTCCAGCTGCGTGGTGAGAGCCCATTCGGCGTTGTACAGCCGGTCGGTGATCCAGTGCTTCACACCAAGCGTCAGCGTCTCATCCTCCAGCAGCATCAGATGCACATCCAGCAAGGCCGTGAGCTCGTGCGGCGCATCCTTGGGCATATCCTGCTGCAGCCGCTGGATCTCATCAACCACCGCATTACGCCCCATGCGCACGCGGTCAATCTCGGCAGCAACCTGGTCAGACTCGATGAAATAGTGCGCAACGTCCACCCGGCTGGACGCCACCAATACCGCGCGCCCAATGGCAATGCCACGGGCGACGGGAAGGCCGTGCACCGAAAACGTCATGCGCCAAGCCCCTCAAAAGGTCGCGCGCAGTAGCGCCGCTGGGGTTTCATTCACCTTCGCCAAATTTGTCGGCGATCAGGGCGAGCAAAGCCTGCATGGCTTCTTGCTCCTGAGGGCCATCGGTGTCGATGGTGACTTCGGAACCAATGCCGGCGGCCAGCATCATCACACCCATGATGCTCTTGGCATTGACGCGCCGCTCACCCTTGCTCATCCAGACCTCACACGGGAAGCTGCCCGCCAACTTGGTCAACTTGGCCGAGGCGCGGGCATGCAGACCCAACTTATTGCTGATGGTCGTAGTAGTTTGAATCATTCTTTTTTCTGACTTGATTTTGCGGTGCGGTGATCGCCACCTGCATGATCCCTTGCGTGCCACCAATCAGCGCCCGCTGCACCAAGGCATCGAGTGGTTCGTGGCGGTAGGTCACGGTGCGCAGCAACATGGGCAGATTGACGCCACTGATGAGCCGGCACTTCACACCGTCGGCCAGGCGCTGCGCCACGTTGCACGGGGTTGCGCCAAATACATCGGTAAGAATCAGCGTATGCGAGGTATCCAACTGCTCCAGCACGATACGAGCCGTGGCGGTGGTCTCCTCCGGCGACACATTCGGCTGCACATCCAGCGCCACCACCCCTTGCTCGCAATCGGGAAAGACATGCAATGCACATTGCCGCAGGGCATGGGCCAACGGCGCGTGGGCAATGATGAGGATACTATTCATTGAAGGCAATTATGGGGTTTGCCAGCCGCAACCCAGGCAAAGCGTTCCGGTTTTACATGCAAGAAACATCGACCTGCTTGGAGGAGTAAGCGGTACATCGACCCTCATGGTAGCCGCAAGCCATCAAAGAAAGTGTTCACCACCGTTTCGTCAGGGTGATCAGCATAAACAACGGCGTGAAAAACATCGACGGCACCACGGTTTACATATGCAAACCACACGGCCTGGGCCGAAACGGCACGCCCGTCGGTCCGCTGGCCCTGCATGCGCAGCCGCACCGCTTGCGGCAGCCCCAGAGAACCAGGCAGTGCGAACGGGGTTTCAACCACCTCAGCCGCTCGTATGTTTGCCAACACCGCCGTGCGCCAGCCGGCTAACGCCGGACCGGCCTGCATGGGGTCGCTGAGCTGCGTATGCGAGATCGCAAATGTGGCGCCTGCGGCATCGCAGCCCAGCATATCCAGCGTCACCGTCTGCCCGGCCATGGGCACTTCACGGGTGGCTCGGTCTGGTTTGCAGGGCAATAGCGCACTCAGCGGACTGGCGTCGCTGCGCGACTCACGCCAGTTCAGCGCGGGCTGACAGGCTGCCAGCGCCAACAGCAGTAGTGAAAACAAGGGCTTGAAAATGCCGTTCATACAAGCATTATCAACAGCCAAAGCGGCGATGATGGCGCGCGTTGATCCTAACGGTAGTCTTGGTGTCATCGCATCGACTATCCAGTGTTTTGGCGTCCCATTCATACGACGCCCTATACACTGCAAATGCTGTAACACTAAGATACATTCTTGGATACTCTCACTCTACCAAGCCTCAGAATACGCGCCACTTAAGCCATTTAGACGCCCCACAGACGCCACGGCCCCAGAACCTTCGATGCCATCCGCACCTCTCATCAACGCGCTCTCGTCGCCCACAGACCAAGCCCCAACCAACAACGGCTACGCTCACCTCGATATCGCTGGCGTCATAGGCGCGGAATTAGCCGACCCGCTGTCGCATATGCAGCAAATCGTTGCGGGCATTCTGGAGTCGGGCAAGATCTCGCGCCGACACATCAAGCAATTGGGCTACATGATCGAGGGCGCGCGCAAAACCGCCATGCAAAGCCAGCAGTTGGCGCGCCTGGCCAACGGCCGCTTGCGGCAATCTCATGAAAAGCTGCGGCTGGACATTTTGCTGACCCAGGCCTTGGCAGAAAACCTGCCGCGTTTGCAAGCGCAAGACATCCTGCTGCAGCAGCACATTCAGCCCGTAGACGTGATCTTCGACCCAGGCCTGTTGATGAGCCTGATCGATGCCAGCATAGACTGGATCTCGCTGCGTGGGCATCATCTGAATGTTGCGCTGAATCTGCAAAACCCACCCGAATTCAGCCTGTTGCGCTTCACCGCCAACCCGCGTGCGGAATCTGCACTCAAGCCAGAAACACCGCCCGAGTTTGAAAAACTCTCTTGGTACTTGCTGATGGAAGTCACACGCACCATGGGCGTGAAGATCACGCGCACCGTGTCGGCCACAGAAACCGTGCTCAGCCTTGAATTTCAGCGCAGCACCCCGCCGCCACTCGAAGCACTGGACCACGCCGAGACCCGTTCGCGCGTGGATTCCTGGCAAATGGGCGGCTCATCCGCCATCAATGGCACGGCACCGCTGCTGGTGACCGACGACCCCAAGCTGCGTCGCACGGTGGAAACCATCTGCCTGAACATGGGCCTGGAGTTGAACTGTGCCGCCAACTCCACACGCGCCGCACGTTACTGCGCCCAGGAGCGGCCGCCGCTGATGATTTACGACGAGCGCTGCAATGACGAAGTGCTGGAGACGCTGCAAAGCGAGCTCACCCGGCACGACCCGAACTTTCCGTTCATTGAAATCGTCGACGAGTCAAAAACACTGATGATGTCCACCTGGATGAGCGACACCATCACCCGCGTCAACACCGAAAACCTGCGCACCATGCTGCCACGCGCCTTGATGACCGGGCTGTCACGCAAACGTAGCCCGGTTTGACAACACGGGGCGCCGGCTCGCCCCATCGCGCAGCACAGGCTGGGCTGCGGCGACTCAAATGGCGCCGAACACCTTTTTGACGATGGCGCTGGCCGCACCTGCGGGGTTTTGCCGCAGCTGGCGCTCTTGTTCGCCTATGGTGAAGTACAGCCCGTCCAAAGTTTTGCCTGTCACGTACTGCTGAATATTGGCGTCTTCCTTTTTCATCAGCCCCATGCCTGAGGCCTTGCCGGCGATCTGGTTGTATTGCTCTACTAGGCCTACTTTTTCAACCGCCTTGCTCACCACGGGCAAAAACTGCGCCGACAGCGGCGCCCGGGTTTTGGACGAGAAAAAGTCGGTGACCGAGGTGTCGCCGCCCGTGAGTATGCCTTTGGCGTCCTGCACACTCATGTTTTTCACAGCGTTGATAAGCAGGTCTTTGGCCATGGGCACGGCGGCTTCGGCGGCGCGGTTCATGCTGGTGATGAGTTCATCCACCTTCTGGCCCTGGCCGAGTTTGCGCATCAGCTTGGCCGCGCTGTCCAGCCCGCCGGGCAAACCTATGCGAACTTTTTCGTTGTCCAGGAATCCACCAGACTTGCCCAGCAGGTCCACAGCCACTTGCGCGCCTTGTGTCAGCGCGGTGCGCAGTCCCTGCGAGGCTTCCTGGTCGGTCAGATCGGCAATCGACAACGCCTGTGCTGGCTGCCAAACGGCCAGCAAAGGCAGGCCCAGCAGACCGGCCGTGGCCAGACTAAAATTTCGGCGGTCCCTTGAGTGGTTCGAGTGGTTCATAAGGCGCTCCTGTAATGAAAAAAACTTACGTTCCCCTGGCTGTCGCCGCGCTGCTCGCAGTGGGCGGTGCTGCCTATTATGTGAGCGCCGCAGCCGAGACCGCACCGCCTGCAAGTTACGTTTTGTTGGACGGTAGCCGCAAAACCACCCAGGACTTCAAAGGCAAGGTCACGCTGGTGAACTTCTGGGCAACCAGCTGCGTGACCTGCGTGGCCGAAATGCCGCGCATCATCGACACCTATGCCAAGTACAACAGCCGTGGCTTCGACACCTTGGCCGTGGCCATGTCGTATGACCCCCCGGCCTACGTGGTGAACTACGCGCAAACACGCAAGTTGCCGTTCAACGTCGCCATAGACAACACAGGCGCTGCCGCCAAAGCCTGGGGCGACATCCAACTCACACCCACCACCTTCCTGGTGAACAAACGCGGCGAAATCGTCAAACGCTTTGTCGGCGAACCCGATTTTGCCGAGTTGCATCGGCTGATCGAAAAGCTGCTGGCCGAAGCGTAGCAACTTGGCTTCATCAGCCCGATAAGCCTTTTACGCTGATCTGGCAAGCGCCCGCAGCTCTCAAAATTGAGAACCTAAGCGCCCGGCCCGCCCCGCCAAACGGCCCTCAAGCGGGTAGCGCGACACCATCAACAAACACCCGCAGCTCACCCGGCGCAAACGCCGTCCACTGCTCGTTGGTGGTCAGCGGCGTGGTCACAACGACGGCCACACGGTCGTTCGGCGTGGTCGCCTCGGCAAAGTCCACACTCAGGTCTTCATCGGCCAGATGGGCGCGTACAAACGGATGTTTGCGCTCCACGTAGTGCAGCAGCGTCGAAGCGTGCGCCCACAAGGCTTGGCCATTGGTCAGCATGAAGTTAAAAGTGCCGTGGCGGGCGATTTGCGGCGCCAGCTCGCGTAATGTCAGCGTCAGCTCGGCCACGCTGGGCACGTCGGCATGTGATTTGGCCAGCTCCTGCATGATCCAGCAAAAGGCGCGCTCGCTGTCGGTATTGCCCACCGGACGAAAATTGCCATGCAGGCGCGGCTGGTAATCCTTGAGGTCACCGTTGTGCGCAAACACCCAATGGCGGCCCCACAACTCGCGCACAAACGGGTGGCAGTTCTCCAGGCTCACCACACCTTGCGTGGCCTTGCGGATGTGCGAGATGACGTTGCGGCTCTTGATCGGGTAGCGGCGAATCAGCTCGGCCACCGGCGAACTGCACGCCGCCTCGTGGTCCACAAAATGGCGCACACCTTTGCCCTCGTAGAAGGCGATGCCCCAGCCGTCGGCATGGTGGTCGGTACGGCCGCCGCGTTCGGCAAAACCGGCAAAGCTGAACATCACGTCGGTTGGCGTGTTGCAGTTCATTCCAAGAAGTTGACACATACGCCGACTTTAACCCGTGGAACTCTTGGCCACCGGCGCCGTTTCACGCAGTTGCAATGCCGCCACCAGCGCCACCACACACAGCCCGGCCAGTAGCATGAAAGTCTCGTTGAAGGCGGCCAGGCGTTCGGGACTGGTGACTGGGTTGGCAAACGAATCGCCATGGGCCGCCAGGCGCCACTCCAGCACGATGCCGCAAAGGCTCACCCCGCTGGCGCCACCCAGCATGCGCAAGAAGTTGATGGTGCTGGACGCCTGCGGAATCAGCGCTTTGTCCAGCGGCCGCATGGCGCCCAGGTTGAGCGATGGCAGGATGAAGCCCAGGCCAATGCGCCCCAAGGTCACCCAAACCACCAGCCACCAGGCGGCACTGGTCAGCGTCACCGTGGCCATGAGCGCAAACGATAACGCCAACAGCGCCACACCAATACTCACCAGCAGATAAGTGGGATGACGGTCGGCCAGGCGGCCCACGCCCGCAATGGTGAAGGCCAGCACGATGCCGGCTGGCAGCAGCGTGGTGCCCACATAAGACGCCGATAAATGCAGGCCCACCTGCATGTACACCGGCAGCAGGTAGGTGGAGCCAAACAGCGCCGTGCCGTAGATCACCGCCACGATGCTGCCCATGCTGAACTGGCGGTAACTGAAGAGGTGCAGGTTCATCAGCGCGGTGCCGCCAAGTGCTGCCAAGCGGCGCTGCCAGGCGATGAACCCGACCACTGCGCAGACGGCACCGGCCAATAGCAGACCGGCCGTCCAGCCACCACTGTCGCGCAGCGCCACCATGCCGTTGAGCAAACACAGGGTGCCCGCCGTGGCCAGCAGCATGCCGCGCCAGTCCAACCCCGCGCCATCACGGTTGGCGGCAGTGCCGCCTGGTGTGGTCGTGGGCACGAACTTGTAGGCCAGCCAGAAAGACGCCAGGCAAAACGGCACCACCATGAAGAAGATAGAGCGCCAGCCAAACAAATCCACCAGCACGCCCCCAATGCTCGGCCCAATGGCCGGCGCCAGCACCACCCCCATGCCAAACAGGCCGCTGGCGCGCCCCTGCTCGTGGGGCTGGAAGGCGCGCAGAATGATGATCGCTGGTATCGGTTGCACCACCCCCGCCGCCAGCCCTTCGGCCACACGCGCGAACAGCACAATGCCGTAATGGTTGGTCAAGCCGCCGAGCACGCCACCCCCGAGCAGCAGCCACATACACCCCACATAGGTGCGGCGATAACCGAAACGTCCCAACAACCAGGGTGTGGTGAGCATGGACACCGTCATCGCCACCATGAAACCCGAGGTGACCCACTGCGCGCGTGACTGGCCCAACGAAAAGTGATGGCTCATGTCGGGAATGGCCACGTTGACGATGGTCGACGACATGATGGACGCCATGGTGCCAATCATCACCGAGATCAACAGCAGCCAGCGGTAACGCTCGCCGTAGCGGGCGCGCAGGGCTTCGACAGAGGACGACGCGGTGGATGAGGTGACGGAGCTCAAAAATGGCGGCTCTCGCGGCGTGGCGTATTCGGCGGCATGGGCCCAGCCGGCGCGAGGAGACTGAAAGCTAAAGCACTGATGATAGGACTTTCGGCCGAAGGCTGCTGGTCACGGGCATCATCCCTTCAACGCAAAAAACGCGCGCATGCGCTGTAGCAGGTCTGCGGGACGTGTTTGGCCATTGCTGGCGGCACTCTGCTCCAGGCGCGCGTCAGTGGCTGCTTTGCGTTGGGCCAGCACCTGGGCCACTTCCTGCGCCAGGTCGGGGCGGGCATTAAGCACCTCGGCAAAGCCTTCTTTGTCGAGCCGGTAACACTCCACATCGGTACGCGCAATCACCGTGGCGCTGCGCGGGGCGCCGGTGAGCAGCCCCATTTCACCGAAGAAGTTACCGTCGCGCAATTCCGCCACCACGGTTCGGCCTTGCGGGCCATCGATCACCACTTCGGCCTCGCCGCGCACGATGAGGTAGAGCCAGTGCGCCACCGCGCCCTGGCGCGTGATCGTGCCACCCGCAGCAAACGGTGCGTGCACCAGGTGGCTGGCCAGCATGGCGTGTTCGGCTTCGCTCAGGCTGGCAAACAGTGCCACGCTGCGGATGGCGGCGAGCCGTTTGGCGTTCTCTCGGCGCTCGCCGGCGCTGCGCCAGTTGTCGTCTTCGTTCATCATCAGCCGCTCTTCCAGCGGCATGCCCAGGCGTATGCCTTCGCGGGCCAACGCGGCCAGCGCGTGTATGCGCACGGCGGAATCGCTAGGGTCATCGAACTGCGGGTCGGTCAGCCAATAACGCAGGCCGTAACGGCCGAAGCCGGGCGACATGTCCAGCAATACCGCGTTCGGTGGCGGCTGTGTGGCCACGCGCTGCAGGCCAGCGTCCACCACGGCGTTCTCCAGCGTTTGCAGCACCTGGCTGGGTGCGGCATGGCTATCCACGTTGAAATACACCCAGCGGCGCCACACCAAGGGCGCTTCGGCGGTGCGGCGCAGCACACGAAAGCGGTTTTTCATGAGCCAACTATTGGGCACCACCACGGTCTCGCGGTTGCGCGTCAGGATTTCGGTATAGCGCCAGCGCACATCGACCACGCGGCCGCTGAGTTCGTCCAGGTAGACCCACTCACCGACACGCAGCGAGTGGTCGAGCTGCAGCATCACGCCGCCCATGATGTTGCCCAGTGTGTCCTGCATGGCAAAGGCGAGCACCGCCGTTAACACGGCCGAGGTGGCGAAGAGCTGCGAGGCGTCCACCCCCAGCAGGCGCAACCAGAGCAGCAGCCAACCAAGGGACAGGCCCATCATGCTCAGGTCGTGCGCGATACGCGGCACCTGCAAACCAAGGCCCGGCAGCATCCAGCGGAACAGGGCCAGCGTGGCGATCTGTATGACCGCCCACACCGTCAGCAAGGTGCTCGCGTTGCGCAACAATTCTGCGGCCAGCGGCGCATTAAAGGCAGCGGCGGTCACGGCCACGGATTGCAGCAGCACCGTGAGCAGCAACAAAACCCAACTCGCGCGCAGGCCGCTGCGCAATGCGGGGCGCCACACCTGCAAGGCCAAAGCCAGCAACGTGGCCATGCCGGCCAACCACAGCAGTTCCGAACGAACGAGTGCTTGGCTGGCGTCTGGCATCAAAGCTTCCGCGTGATGTGTCAGTCAAACCGATGAAGTGAGCGCGAGAGCTTTTTCAGCTGCGCGGTTCAGACCACAGCTTGCCGCCGGTGGCCCAGTTGTGGCGTTGGATGTCGGTGATGATGATGTCTACCGACTCGGGCGAGCCGCCGAGAATTTCCACCGAGACACGGGTGATTTCTTCGACCAGCTTTTTCTTCTGCTCGACGGTACGGCCTTCCATCATTTCGACGTGGTAGGTGGGCATGGACTAACTCCTTGATGTAGAGATGGTGACAAAAATGGATGCAGATGCATGTTTACAGATGATAGGAGCAGTCCACAGGTTTCGGTGCGCTCATGCCCAAACCGCATCCACGCGTTCACTCATCCGCTTTTGGTGTAATGCCCTGCGCGCTGGCACAACGCTGGCAAATACACTGCAGCCCACGCTTGGATGCGGGCACCTGGGCCAGCGCGGCGGCCGAAATGATCTGGCTAAAGCACCAGCAAGGCTCGGCCGGCTCGCCAGTAGCCTGGGCTTTCACCTGTGCACAGAGGTTTTGCTCGCCGCAGATAGGGCACAGCGCGGCGGGCGGCGTTGGAAGGTAAGTGGACATACGGGCCCCAAAAAAAAGCCAAAACCGGACAGAAAACGGTCGCACGGGGCAACGCAGGCCTGCGTAGTTTCCCTGATCCCAAGATCTGTTTTGTCATTCTTTAAACTCAATGACTTGTGCATCCAGTTACAAGTGAGCAACATAGCGTAGCCTGCCGATTCGAAATGAGGAATTCGTGTTTTTTTTGCAGCCGGTGAGGAGACCAAGACTTTTGTGTGCCGCCATAACGGTCATGGCGGCGCTCGCCAGTCCGGCCCTGGCCGCCACCGTTGATGTCACACAAGGCAATGTTTACTCGCCAGCCGGCACCCTAGACCTCAAAACCGGAGACGAAGCGGCACAGGAAGCGGCTAACGCAGCAGCCGCGGCCCATGGCATCACGGAGGCCATGTCCACCCCCCGCCCTGCCACCGCCAACAAGCCGAGTAACAGCAGCACCCCCACCTCGCCCGCGAGCAAAGAAACCGCCAGCGCAGCCACCCCGGCAAAACCCGTAGATCTGGACCTTGGCCGTGCGGTGCGCGACGCCACCAAGCCTTTACGGGAAGAGTTGGCGCGCTCAGCTGTAGGTGAAGCCGTGCGTGGTCTTGCCACTGACGATCAGATCGATGAAGGCACTACCGGTGATGAGGCTGCGGGCCGGCGCCGCAGTTGGGAGGGCCCACAAGGCTCCTCAGAGTTGGAAAATGGCGGCCGCCCACGCACCGAAGCAGAGATGGCGAGCGACAAGGTCAAGGTCGCGTTTCTCTTGCAGGCCTTGCTCCACGAAGTGGCCCCCTGGGTAGTAGCGGCCGGCGTGCTGTATGTGTTGTTTTACACGCTGCGCCTGTTGCTGGCTTTTCGCCGCCGCAGCAAGGCCGAAAAACGTGAGCGCCGTCGGCAACATGAACGCCGCCGCAGCCAGGCTCCCGCCAGCTCACGTGGCACACCCACGCAGCACTGAAAAATCTCACGCCTAAAACACTTCAAGCGCTCTACATAAAAGCAGCGGCAGCTATTAATTCAATAGCTGCCGCTGTTCTTTTGGAAGCGCCGTTTAAAGCCTTATGACGGCTGCCCGGCCTTGACCTTGAGGCGCCAGGCGTGCAGCAGCGGCTCGGTGTAGCCGCTAGGCTGGGCCATGCCCTTGAACACCAGGTCGGTGGCGGCCTTGTAGGCTGCGGACTGGTCGAAACGACCGGCCATTTTTTGGTACAGCGGATCGTCGGCATTCTGCTCGTCCACAACGGCAGCCATGCGTTCAAACGTGGCCTTGACCTGCTCGGCGCTGACCACGCCGTGGTGCAGCCAGTTGGCCATGTGCTGGCTGCTGATGCGCAGCGTGGCGCGGTCTTCCATCAGGCCGACGTTGTGGATGTCGGGCACCTTGGAGCAGCCCACGCCCTGGTCGATCCAGCGCACCACATAGCCCAGAATGCCTTGGGCGTTGTTCTCCAGCTCTTCCTGCTTGGCGGCGTCGCTCCAGGTCGGCACGGCCGTCACCGGAATTTGCAGCAGCGCGTTCAAGATGTTGTCGCGCTCGGCATCGGCGTTGGTCTTTTCCAGCTCTTTCTGCACCTCGGCCACGTTCACGCGGTGGTAGTGCAAGGCGTGCAGCGTGGCGGCCGTGGGGCTGGGCACCCAGGCGGTGTTGGCACCGGCCTTGGGGTGGGCAATCTTTTGCTCCAGCATGGCCGCCATCAGATCAGGCATGGCCCACATGCCCTTGCCAATTTGTGCACGGCCACGCAGGCCGCAGTTCAGGCCCACCAGCACATTGTTCTTCTCGTAGGCGGCAATCCAGGCGCTGGACTTCATGTCACCCTTGCGGATCATGGGGCCGGCCAACATGGCGGTGTGCATCTCGTCGCCGGTGCGGTCCAGGAAGCCGGTGTTGATGAAGGCCACACGTGCGCTGGCCGCCGCAATACAGGCCTTGAGGTTGACGCTGGTGCGGCGCTCTTCGTCCATGATGCCCAGCTTCACGGTGTTGGCGGGCAGGCCCAGCACTTGTTCCACACGCGTGAACAGTTCGCAGGCAAATGCCACTTCGGCCGGGCCGTGCATCTTGGGTTTGACGATATAGACCGAGCCCGTGCGCGAGTTGCCCTTGCGCTGCAGGTCGTGCATGGCGATGGTCACGGTGACCATGGCGTCCAGAATGCCTTCGGGGATTTCCTTGCCGTTGCCGTACAACACGGCGGGGTTGGTCATCAGGTGGCCGACGTTGCGCACAAACATGAGCGAGCGGCCATGCAGCTTGACCTCGCCGCCCTTGGCTGCCGTGTAGACGCGGTCCGGGTTCAAGCTGCGCGTGAAGGTTTTGCCGCCCTTGCTCACGCTCTCGGTCAACGTGCCCTTTTGGATACCCAGCCAGTTGCTGTAGGCCAGCACCTTGTCATCGGCATCAACCACGGCCACGGAGTCTTCGAGGTCAAGAATGGTCGAGAGTGCGGCTTCCAGCACGATGTCGCTGACACCGGCCGCGTCGCTTTTGCCAATCGGCGTGCTGCGGTTGATCTGGATGTCCAGGTGCAAGCCGTTATGCACCAGCAAGATGGACGTGGGCTGCGCCGCATCGCCCAGATAAGCTATGAACTGCGCCGGGTTGGCCAGTGCCACATCTTTGTCGCCCAGCGACACCAGCAGTTGGCCGTCGACCACTTTGTAGGCGGTGGAGTATTTGTGCGAGCCATCGGCCAAGGGCGTGGCCTGGTCGAGCACGTCGCGCGCGAAGGCGATGACGTTGGCACCGCGCACCGGGTTGTAGCCGCTGCCTTTTTCTGCACCATTGGCTTCGGAGATGGCGTCGGTGCCGTAAAGCGCGTCGTACAGCGAGCCCCAGCGGGCGTTGGCGGCGTTCAGCGCGTAGCGCGCATTCAGTACCGGCACCACCAGTTGCGGGCCGGCTTGCACGGCCAATTCGGCATCAACATTTGCCGTGGTGGCGGTAAACGAGGCAGGCGGCGGCACCAGGTAGCCAATTTTCTCCAGGAAAGCGCGGTAGGCCGGCATGTCGGCAATCGGGCCGGGGTGCGCCGTGTGCCAGGCATCCAGCTCGGTTTGCAGGCGGTCGCGCTCGGCCAGCAGGGCGATGTTTTTCGGCGCCAGGTCACGCACGATGGCGTCGAAACCTTGCCAGAAGGTGGCGCTGGCCACACCGGTGCCGGGCAGCACTTGTTCTTCGACAAAGTTGTAGAGGTTGCTGGCAACTTGCAGATCGCCGGTGGGGGTGCGGGTGCTCATGAAAGGACCTTCCGAAAGTAGAAAAACAAATCTGTTCTGGCACAAAGCCGGTGCACTGCACCTTGCTCAGGCGGCATGTGCTACTTTATTCGAACCTTGAACACGTATTAATGATGGAAATTGCCATTAATAAGTGACAAAAAGATACTAAATCTGCCCCGTCAACCGGCGTGCTGCCGCCAATACCGGCGCCAGATGGTCCAGTGTGTAGCGGTGGGCTGGCATGGTGAGTGTGAGCGCAGCAGCTAACGTGCCATCGGATTTAAACACCGGGGCGGAGATGCCGGCGAGTTCCGCACTGCGGTCGCCCACCAAGGCGCAGTAACCGTCAACCCTAACCTGGGCCAAAAGCGCACGGTCGGATGCGGGCACTTTGGCTTGTGGGCCGGCAAAAGCCATCAGCACCCGCGCGCCAGCCCCGCGGTCGGCCGGCAGCAAATCACCGGCTTTCACGTGGTCGCGAATCGGGTGTGGTGAATCGACGCGGTAAAGGCATAGGCGGCTACGGTGGGCCGCGTCGCCGCGCAACACGTGATACGCCGCGCTTTCGCCGGTGGCGGCCACCAGGTCTTGCAACACCGGCAGCACCAGGTGGTCGAGTTGCGCGGTGCCTGCCCTGGCGTAGATGGCGTGCAGCCGGGCAACTTCCACACCCAGCGCGTAGCGCCCATCCTCCAGCCGCTGAATGAAGCGCGCATGTTCAAGCGAGGCGAGCAAACGCAAGGCCGTGCTTTTATAAAGCTGCGTGCGCGCCGCCAATTCGGCCAGGCTCAACGCCTGGTCGCCGGCGCGGAATGCGGCCAGCAGCGTCAAGGCGCGATCGACTGCGGCGGCGCCGCCGGGGGCGGCATGGTCGTCGGCAACGGAGGCGGTGAGGGCTTTACGCGGCATTGAAGTGGCTAGGCAGGGAGATTGGCGCCAAGATTGACGGCAGAACGGTGCTCTGGTGTAATTCGGGCGACGTTCTATTTATTAGAACATGGTTCTATAAGATAGAACAGTCCCTTTTTAAAGCTCTGCATGTCTTCAGCCACACCCCCCCAAGTCCTGATCAGCGAAGTTGGCCCGCGCGACGGCCTGCAATCGGTCAAAGCCAGCATGCCCACGGCTGCCAAGCTGCGCTGGATAGATGCACTTTATGCCGCCGGCCTGCGTGAGATCGAGGTCGCATCCTTCGTGCCTGCCAAGCTGCTGCCGCAAATGGCCGATGCCGCCGAGGTGGTGCGCCACGCCATCACGCTGCCGGGCCTGGTGGTGATGGCGCTGGTGCCCAACCGCAAGGGCGCGCAGGCCGCGCTGGAGGCTGGGGTACACAAGCTCACCATGCCGGTGTCGGCCAGCCGCGCCCACTCGCTGGCCAACGTGCGCAAAACACCAGAAGAAATGGTGGACGAGGTGCGCGCCATTTCCGAGCTGCGCCGCCAAATGGCACCCCAGGTTTTGCTGGAAGCCGGCATCTCCACCGCGTTTGGTTGCACGCTGCAGGGCCTGGTGCCGGAGGACGAAGTCATCGCGCTGGCCGTGCAATGTGTGGCGGCGGGCGCGGATGAGTCCGGCCTGTCGGACACCGTGGGCTACGCCAACCCGGCCCAGGTGCGCCGCCTGTTCAAACGCCTGCGCGCCGAATTAGGCGACAAGGCCGGCGCCGCCCACATGCACAACACCCGCGGCCTGGGGCTGGCCAATTGCCTGGCCGCGCTGGAAGAAGGTGTGACCACGTTTGATGCCTCTTTGGGCGGCCTGGGTGGCTGCCCCTACGCACCGGGTGCCTCGGGCAACGTGGTCACCGAAGATCTGGTGTTCATGCTGGAGGCCATGGGTGTGCGCACCGGCGTCGACATCAACCGCCTGATCGCCGCACGCGCGCCGCTGATGGCCGGGCTGCCGGGCGAGCCGGTGTACGGCATGACGCCCGAGGCGGGCTTGCCCAAGGGTTTGGGCCAACCCGTGCTCTAGCGCTTTCTGCATCTGCGCAAGTAGCTATCATTTTTGATAATCTAATTTTTAAGTTAACCCATGCCCACCACCGCCACCTCCCCTCAAGCCCTGCCCTACGCCGGTGTGCGTGTTGTTGAATTCACCCACATGGTGATGGGCCCGACCTGCGGCCTGTTGCTGGGCGACCTGGGGGCCGAGGTCATCAAGGTCGAGCCCATAGAGGGTGACGCCACGCGCCGCCTGCTGGGCTCGGGCGCGGGCTTCTTCCCGACCTTCAACCGCAACAAGAAAAGCATTGCGCTGGATTTGAAATCGCCCGACGGCGTAGAGGCCGCGCGCAAACTCATCGCCACGGCCGACATCGTGAGCGAAAACTTCAAACCCGGCACCATGCAAAAGCTCGGACTGGACTACGCCACCTTGTCCAAAGTAGACCCGCGCCTGATCTACGTCAGCCACAAGGGTTTTCTGCCCGGCCCCTACGACCACCGCACCGCGCTCGACGAAGTGGTGCAGATGATGGGCGGCCTGGCCTATATGACCGGCCGCCCCGGCGACCCGCTGCGCGCGGGCACCAGCGTGAACGACATCATGGGTGGCATGTTCGGCGCCATTGGCGCCATGGCCGCGCTGCGCCAGCGCGAGTTGACCGGCAAGGGCTGTGAGGTGCAGTCCGCACTGTTTGAGAACAACGTGTTCCTGGTGGCACAACACATGATGCAGTTTGCCGCCACCGGCAAAGCCGCCGCGCCCATGCCCAGCCGCATTTCGGCCTGGGGCATTTACGACGTGTTCAGCGTGAAGGACGACGCGCAGATCTTCCTGGCTGTGGTGAGCGACAAGCAGTGGGCCATCTTCTGCCAGGCACTGAGTCTGCAAGACCTGCAGGCCGACGAGCGCCTGCGCAGCAACAACGACCGCGTGCTGGCGCGCGAGTGGCTGATGCCGGTGCTGCGCGAGCGCCTGGCCGCCTACAGCGCGGCCGAGTTGAGCTCGGTGTTCGAGAAAAACGAGTTGCCGTTTGCGCCCATCACCAAACCGCAGGAATTGTTTGACGACCCGCACCTCAACGCCACCGGTGGCCTGGCCCCGGTGCGCATGAACGACGGCTCGCAGTCCAAGGTGCCGCTGATGCCGCTGACCATTGGCGGCGAGCGCCCGGGCATTCGCCTGCAGCCGCCGCTCAAGGGCGAACACACGCGTGCCTTGCTGCGCGAGGTGGGTTACAGCGAAGCGCAGGTGGAAGCGATGTTGGCGGCGGGCGCAACTGCTGTAAATTAGATAGCTGTCTGGGCTGATCCATCAAGCGCAGAACGCCTTTTTTGCTTAGCGCTCCATGGATAAATTCAAACAGTTCGAAACCTTTGTCTCCGTCGCCACCAAAGGCAGCCTGACCGCGGCTGCGCGCGCCGAAGGTGTGGCACCGGCCATCATTGGCCGCCGGCTCGACACACTGGAAGAACGCCTGGGCGTCAAGCTGCTGGTGCGCACCACGCGGCGCCTCACGCTCACCCACGAAGGCACGGCTTTTCTGGAAGACTGCCAGCGCGTGCTGGCCGATGCGGCAAATGCCGAGGCCAGCGTCAGCGCCGGCGGCGTCAAGGTCAGCGGGCATTTGCGCGTCACCGCGCCCGCTGGTTTTGGCCGCCGCCACGTCGCGCCGCTGGTGCCCTTGTTCGGCGAGATCCACCCGGACGTGGCGGTGTCGCTCAACCTGTCAGACCGGCTGGTCGACCTGACCGGCGAAGGCTACGACTGCGCCGTGCGGGTGGGCGACCTGCCCGACTCCACACTGGTGAGCGCCCGCATTGGCGACAACCGCCGCCTGTGTGTCGCCACCCCGGCCTATCTGCAACGCCATGGCACACCGCGCCACCCGAGTGAGCTGGCACAGCACACCTGCCTGACACTTTCCAGCGAAGCCTCGCAAACACGCGGCTGGGCGTTTCAACTGCCGCGAGACGATGGCGGCACGGGTGTGACACACCTGCGCGTGGCCGGCCGGCTGGATTGCTCCGACGGCCAGGTACTGCACGACTGGTGCCTGGGTGGCTGGGGCATCGCCTGGCGCAGCACCTGGGAAGTGGAGGCCGGGATCGCCTCCGGTCAACTGGTGGCGGTGCTGGAAGACTTTGCCGCGCCGCCGAATGGCATCTACGCCGTCTTTCCGCAACGCAAACACATGCCGCTGCGCGTACGCCTGTGGATCGACTACTTAAAACACCACTATGGCCAGCCCGGCTTCTTCAGCCGCGATTTACCGTGATCGCGGCGCGTGGCATTCTTCCGCACTGAATTCTGGGAGTGTTTATGTTGAGCGGTTCGTTTAATGTCTTATTGAGAGGTCTCGCGGCGCTGACACTGGTGGGGGTTTTGAGCGCCTGCGCCACCAACACCAGCCCTGAAGCCGCCGCCCAACGCACGGCCGCCGCACGCCTGGACGACGTGGTGCGCGGCCCGGTCACGGTGCACTTCAGCGACCCCAGCCAATACAGCTCGGCCTACGACTTCGGCCGCGATGGTGGCAACGGTCAAAAAGCCTGGTTGCCCACTCTGGCCCAACACCTGGCCGACAAAGTGGGGGCCAAACTGCCGCCCGGGCAGCAGGTTGAGGTGTCCATCACCAATGTAGAACGTGCCGGCCGTACCGAGCCCTGGCGCGCCGGGCCAGTGGGCGATGTGCGCATCGTGCGCGACATCTACCCGCCGCGCCTCGACCTGCAATACACCCAACGTGCGGCCGACGGTCAGGTGCTGCGCTCAGGCCCGCGCCAGTTGCGCGACAACACTTTCATGGCCAACATCGACCGCTACCCCGGCGATCCGCTGCGTTATGAAAAGCAGTTGGTGGACGACTGGGTGGACAAGGAATTCACCACCAAAGGCGGCTAGCCGTTTTGAAAAGGAACACCATGACGATAGAAGCCTTGCTGGCCTACGCCCACTTCTTGGCCATACTCACAATGGTGGTGTTCCTGTCCAGCGAGGCCGCGCTGTGCCGGCCCGAATGGCTCAACGCGGCCGTGGTCGAACGTCTGGCCAGGCTGGACGCGGTGTACGGCGGCGCAGCCGTGGCAGTGCTGGCCACCGGGCTGGCGCGGGTGTGGTGGGGCATGAAGGGCTCGGCCTGGTATTGGGGCCAACCGCTGCTGCACGTCAAGCTGACGCTGTTTGTCATCGTCGGGCTGATGTCCATCGTGCCAACCTTGCGTTTCATCCGCTGGCGCAAAACCCTGCACGCCAGTGGCGCCCTGCCCGAGGAAGCCGAAATCCGCAGTACCCGCAAGCTGGTGATGGTGGAGGCGCACCTGCTGGTGCTGATTCCGCTGGCGGCGGTGTTTCTCGCACGCGGCTTGGGCTAACGGATGTAAAAAAGCCCCGCCGCCGGCTCGGCGTACGGGGCTGGTGAACGCAAGCGCTTGTCAGGCTGCTGGCTTGGCGCTCAGGCAGTCTTTCATGAAGGCCTTGCGGTCATCGCCGGTCTTGCCCTTGGCATCAGCATTACAAGTCTTCATCTTTTCTTGCTGCGTCGGTGTGGCGGTAACGCCTTTTGCGCTCAAGCACTGTTTCATGAAGGCTTTGCGGTCATCGCCGGTCTTGTCCTTGGCGTCGGTGTTGCAGGACTTCATTTTTTCTTGCTGGGCCAGCTGCGCTTCGCTCTTGGCTGCAGGCTTGGCATCGGCCTTGGTGTCGGCGGCTTGGGCCAGGCCCAGGGAGCAGCCCAGGCTGATGGCGGCGAGAAAAGGGATCAGACGTTTCATGGAATCTCCTCGTGACAAGGCAAAAGGCCAATGGATGGGAAGATCCTGCGGTTGGTGTCATACACGCCCCGAAAGATTGGTCTTTATAACGCCGCTTGTCCCCAAACGGATGACTTGACATTGCGCCCCGTAAAATCACCACATGCTCTCAGTCAAACAAGATTTGCTCGCGGCCCTGGCCGGCGGGCTGGAAAAGATTCTGCCCGGTGCGGGTGAAAAAGCCGCTTTCGAGCTGCCGAAGATGGCCGCGCTGGGCGATTTCGCCATCACCGCCGCCATGCAGCTGGCCAAACCGCTCAAAGCCAACCCGCGTGCGCTAGGGGAACAACTGCGCACTGAACTGCTGGCCACGCCCGCGTTTCAGCAGTGGGTGGATGCGGTAGAAATCGCCGGCCCGGGCTTCATCAACATCAAACTCAAGCCCGCCGCCAAACAAGCGGTGGTGCACGAAGTACTGACCGCTGGCACGGCCTTCGGCACCCAGCCCGACAAGGGCGAACGTGTGCTGGTGGAGTTTGTCTCGGCCAACCCCACCGGCCCGTTGCATGTGGGCCACGGCCGACAAGCGGCTTTGGGTGACGCCATCTGCAACCTGTTCCAAACCCAGGGATGGAACGTCTACCGCGAGTTTTATTACAACGACGCGGGTGTGCAGATCGGCACCTTGGCCAGCAGCACACATCTGCGCGCGCAAGGCTTCAAGCCCGGCGACCCGGAGTGGCCTAGCGGCGAAAAAGCCGCCGCCTACAACGGCGACTACATCAATGACATCGCCAACGACTTCCTGGCCAAGAAGACTGTCAAGGCCGACGACCGTGAAGTCACCGCCAGCGGCGACATCAACGACATGGATTCGATCCGCGAGTTTGCCGTGGCCTACCTGCGCCGCGAGCAGGATCTGGATCTGCGCGCCTTCGAGGTGCGCTTCGACAACTTCTACCTCGAGTCCAGCCTCTACACCAGCGGCCGCGTCGAGGCCGCCGTCAACAAGCTGATTGCCGCAGGCAAGACCTACGAACAAGACGGCGCCCTGTGGCTGCGCTCCACCGACTACGGCGACGACAAAGACCGTGTGATGCGCAAGACCGACGGCAGCTACACCTACTTTGTGCCTGACGTGGCCTACCACATCGCCAAGTGGGAGCGCGGCTTCCACCGCGTGGTCAACATCCAGGGCACCGACCACCACGGCACCATCGCGCGTGTGCGCGCCGGCCTGCAAGCCGCCAGTGTTGGCATTCCCGAAGGCTACCCCGACTACGTGCTGCACACCATGGTGCGTGTGATGCGCGGCGGCGAAGAAGTGAAGATTTCCAAGCGTGCCGGCAGCTACGTCACGCTGCGCGATGTGATCGACTGGACCAGCAAGGACGCCGTGCGCTTCTTCCTGCTGAGCCGCAAGCCAGACACCGAATACATGTTCGACGTCGACCTGGCCCTGGCGCAGAACAACGACAACCCGGTCTATTACGTGCAGTACGCACATGCGCGCATTTGCTCGGTATTGGCGGCGTGGCAGGAACAAGGCGGCGCTGGAGTGGAAAGCCTGGCCAAGGTCGACCTGTCGCCGTTGACCAGCCCGCAAGCCCAGGCGCTGATGATGCAACTCGCGCGTTACCCCGAAATGCTGACCGGCGCCTGTGCCGACTTTGCGCCGCACGACGTCACCTTCTACCTGCGCGATCTGGCCGCGAGCTACCACAGCTACTACGATGCCGAGCGCATTCTGGTGGACGACGAACAGGTGAAACTGGCACGCCTGGCCCTGGTCGCCGCCACAGCGCAGGTGTTGCACAATGGCTTGGCCGTGCTCGGGGTGAGTGCGCCGAAGAAAATGTGAAGACCTTCATGAAGCAGAAAAAACAGCGCGGCGGCACGGCCATCGGGTTCATCTTGGGACTGGTGATTGGACTGGGTGCCGCTTTGGCCGTGGCCGTCTACGTCACCAAGGTGCCGGTGCCCTTCGTCGCCGGCAAGGGCGTCAACTCTGGCGCCGAGCGCGATGCGGCCGAGCAGCAAAAAAACAAAAGCTGGGACCCCAACACGCCACTGCAGGGCAAGAACCCGGCCCGGCCAGCCACGGCCGAGGCGGGTGCCACCACCGCGACCGCCACCGGCACCGTGGTTCCCGCCACACCCGGCGCTCCAGCCGTGGCAGGCATTGCACCCGCACCTGCGCCAGTGGCGGCACCTTCCCCGGTGACCACGTTGCCAGCGATGGCGTCCACTCCGGTGAAGGGCGATACAAAACCCAACCCGGCCAACGACCCGAACTTCGACCCGCTGGGTGACCTGGCGCGGGCCAAGTCCAAAGGCGTATCAACCACCACGGCCGCTGCCGCCCCCTCGGCCAAGACCGACAACGACGCGGCCGATCCGTTTGAGTACTTTGTGCAAGCCGGTGCCTACCGCACCCCAGAAGACGCGGAAGCCCAACGCGCCAAGCTGGCGATGTCCGGCTTGCAGGCCAAAGTGACCGAGCGCGAGCAATCCGGTCGCACCGTCTACCGCGTGCGCATGGGGCCCTACAACAAAAAAGACGATGCGGAAAAAGCCCGCACGCGTCTGGAAGACCTGGGCAACGAAAGCGCCTTGGTGCGCGTGCAGCGTTAGGTCAAACCGGCTTCAACCGAAAATCCCAGGCCATTCGCGCAAGCACTGCGCAGTGGCTGAACTTTTCCAACCGCCCCTGGTCAGAACGGCCACAAGGAGTGATCGTAAATGAAACGTCGTGAATTTTCCCTGGCCTCTGTTGGGGCAGTCGCCGCCTCGTCGCTGGCCCTCGCCCCCTTCGGTGCGGCACAAGCACAGGGCATGGCCCCCAAGGCAGGTACCGACTACAACGTGCTGAAAACCGCGGCGCCCGTAGACGGTGCCAGCAAGGGCAAGATCGAGGTCGTGGAGTTCTTCTGGTACGCCTGCCCGCACTGCAATGCGTTCGAGCCTACGCTGGAGTCCTGGCTCAAGCAGTTGCCCAAGGATGTGGCCTTCCGCCGCGTGCCGGTCAACTTCCAGAGCAGCTTCGTGCCGCCGCAAAAGCTGTTCTACACGCTGGAAGCCATGAACCTGTTGCCACAAATGCACGGCAAGGTGTTCCAGGCCATCCACGTCGACCACCAAAAACTCGACCGCGACGACGCCGTGATCGAATGGGTTGCCAAACAAGGCATAGACAAAGCCAAGTTCACCGAGGTGTACAACTCGTTCTCCGTGAGCGCCAAGGTGCGCCAGGCCTCGCAGTTGCAAGAAGCCTACAAGGTGGAAGGTGTGCCCGCCTTGGGCGTGGCCGGCAAGTTCTACACCGACGGTTCGCTGGCGCAAGGCATGCCGCGTGCCCTGGCGATCGTGGACTACCTGGTCGCCCAGGAGCGCAAGGCTGGGCCGGCCAAGTCTTGATGCCTGCTTGAGTCGTTAATTTGCCGTTTAAATGCCCGCAACAGCGGGCATTTTTCATGGCGCGGAGGTTGTCGCCGCTACAATGATCTGCAAGATTCATGCCTCTATGAAAAAAATCAACACCATCGCACTCCTCCTGGCCGCATTGGCGTTCACGGCCGGGGCTGCGCACGCCGAAACGGCGGACCGAGACAAGCCCATGAACGTCGAAGCCGACGCCATGCGTTACGACGACCTGAAGCAGACCAATGTCTTCACCGGCAATGTGGTCATGACCAAGGGCACCATCATCCTGCGCGGCGCGCGGGTGGATGTACGTCAAGACCCAGAAGGTTACCAATATGGCGTGGTTACCGCAGCGGCCGGCAAGCTGGCGTTTTTCCGGCAAAAGCGCGAAGGCGTTGATGAGTTCATCGAAGGCGAAGCCGAAGAAATCTACTACGACAGCAAGGCCGACAACGTGCGTCTGGTGCGCCGCGCGGTGATGCGTCGTTACTTGGGGACCAAGCTCAGCGATGAGACCACGGGTGCCGAAATCAATTACCACAACACCACCGGCGTGTTCACCGTCGACGGCAGCGTACGCAACTTGGCTGGCGCGCCGGGCGGCGCGGGCACCGCTAACTCTGGCGGGCGTGTGCGCGCCATGTTGACACCCAAATCAGCGGCCTCCGCGCCCGCTGTGCCAGACGCCAACACGACGGCACCGGCCTTGCGCCCCAGCCTGCAGCTCGGCGGGGAGCGCAAGTGACGGCGGCGCAAGTCGCCACATCCCCGGTGGACGATTCGTCCTGCCTGGAAGCACGCCACCTGCAAAAAGCCTATGGCGGCCGCAAGGTGGTCAAAGATGTGGGTTTGAAGGTCCGCAAGGGTGAGGTAGTCGGTTTGCTCGGCCCCAACGGCGCCGGTAAAACCACCTCGTTCTACATGATTGTGGGCCTGGTGCGTGCAGACAGCGGGCAGATCTTCATCGACAACCAGCCGGTGGAAGGCATGCCCATCCACCGCCGTTCGCGCCTGGGTTTGAGTTATTTGCCGCAAGAAGCTTCTATCTTCCGAAAACTCACGGTAGAAGAAAACGTACGCGCCGTGCTCGAGTTGCAGCACGGTGAGGACGACAAACCTTTCAGCAAAGCCGAACTGGAACAACGCCTCACCGACCTGCTGCAAGACTTGCGCGTAGAGCATCTGCGCAGTTCATCAGCGCTGGCTTTGTCGGGTGGTGAACGCCGCCGCGTGGAAATCGCGCGGGCGCTGGCCACCCAGCCGCGCTTCATCCTGCTGGACGAGCCGTTTGCCGGTATCGACCCGATCGCGGTGATCGAGATCCAGCGCATCATCAGCTTTCTCAAATCGCGCGGCATTGGTGTGCTCATCACCGACCACAACGTACGCGAAACCCTAGGCATTTGTGACCACGCCTACATCATCAGTGATGGCCAAGTGCTGGCACAAGGAACGCCCTCTGAAATCGTCAACAACGCCGAAGTGCGCCGGGTTTACCTCGGTGAGCATTTCCGGATGTAAGCCCATGGAATGCGTGCGTAACAGCTTTGGGGCGCAGCTTGGCCTGCTGCTACCGCCAGCCTTGTCGGCGGTGCGGGAGGCGCGCGCATGAAACAAGGTTTATCGCTACGCGTTTCGCAGCATTTGGCGCTCACGCCGCAGCTGCAGCAGTCGATTCGCCTGCTGCAGCTGTCCACGCTGGAGCTGAGCCAGGAAGTCGAGCAGATGCTCGACGACAACCCGTTCCTGGAAGTCGGCATTGACGAGGCGCCGCGCGAAGAATTCGGCCTGAGCCATGCCGACACACAGGTCAGCACCGAAGACCGCGAAAGCGAATACGCCACCAGCACCACGTCCAGCAGCACCGACAACACCGGATCAGACAGCCAGATGGAGTCTGAAAGCCCGTTGAGCCCCCAGGACGACAACCAGAACTGGGAAGGCGACGGCACCTCGGAAATCGCCCCGGACGACAGCGAATGGGGCGGCGACGCGCCGCCGCGCACCAACAACAACGAGAGTGACGGCGAAGTCGACGCCACCGAACTGGCGCGCAGCCAGATGTCGCTCACCGAGTTCCTGCACCGCCAGGCGCTGGCCCTCCGGCTCAGCGAAGAAGACCGCGCGGCGCTGCGCTTCCTGATCGAGTCGCTGAACGAAGACGGCTACCTGGAAGACAGCCTCGAAGAGCTGGCCCAAAGCCTGGCCGAGCCAGACGACGAGCTCGAAGAAATCGAAGAGCTGCAGCACCGCTTCACCATGGCGCTGGGCTTGCTGCAAAGCCTGGAGCCGGTAGGCGTGGGCGCGCGCACCCTAGAAGAATGCCTGACGCTGCAACTGCGCGCCCTGGCCGATGATGAGGCAGAAGAAGAGCAGGAACAAATCCGCGTCGCCGCCATCAACATGTGCGCCTGTCCCATGGACCTGGTGGCCCGGCGTGATGTGAAGCGCCTGGCCAGCCAGTGCCGCACCTCCGACACGGTGATCAAAGCCGCCTTGGGCCTGATCGCCAGCCTGGAGCCCAAGCCGGGCCGCCGCTTTGTTGACGTGGAGCGCAACATCGTCATACCCGACGTCATCGTGACCAAGGTAGGCCGTGGCGCGCAGGCGAATTTCCGGGTGCGGCTGAACCAGGACGTGATGCCGCGCCTGAAGGTGCACGACATCTATGCCAACGCGCTGAAACAGCACAAAGGTGGTGGACGCGATGCCTCGGTGAATGCCGCGCTGCAGCAACGGCTGCAAGAAGCGCGCTGGTTCATCAAGAACATCCAGCAGCGCTTTGACACCATACTGCGCGTGAGCAACGCCATTGTTGATCGGCAGAAGAACTTCTTCACCCATGGTGAGCTGGCCATGCGCCCGCTGGTGCTGCGTGAAATTGCCGATGAACTCGGGCTGCACGAATCCACCATCAGCCGCGTGACCACGGCCAAATACATGTCCACGCCGCACGGCACTTTCGAACTGAAGTACTTCTTTGGCTCGTCGCTCGGCACCGAGACCGGTGGCAACGCCTCCAGCACCGCTGTGCGCGCGCTGATCAAGCAGTTTGTCTCGTCCGAAGACCCGAAAAAGCCCCTGAGCGACAGCCAGCTCTCCGACATGCTCAAAGAGCAAGGTATTGAATGTGCCCGCCGCACGGTGGCCAAATACCGCGAGGCGCTGCGTATTGCGCCCACAAACCTGCGCAAAGCGCTTTAATGTCGATGCGCGTCTAGCGCGCACGGCATTGCCCCAACCCGCGAACAGCGAACCTATTTGCCATGAACCAGCTCAAGCTATTTTTGCCCTGCGCCGCAGGTGTTGAAGACTTTCTCGCCGAAGAGGTGCACCAGCTCACCAACCTGCAAGGCGACGACCTGCTGGTGCTGCGTGGCGGTGTGCTGGTGCGTGCTTCGTGGCGCGATGCCATGCTGCTCAATCTGCACAGCCGCCTGGCGCAGCGTGTGCTCATCGAATTGTCGAACACCGAGTACCGCAACGAGCAACACCTGTACGAAGCGGCCAGCCAGGTCGCCTGGGAGATCTGGTTCACGCCCAAACAAAGCTTCAAGATTGAAGTCACGGCGCAGCACAGCCCACTGACCTCGCTCAATTTTGCGGCGCTGAAGATCAAAGACGCCGTGGCTGACCGTTTCCGCCACAAACACGGTGTGCGCCCCGATGTGGACACACGTTGGCCCGGCGTGCGCATCTATGCCCACCTGACCACCGACCGCGCCACGCTGTACATGGACACCTCGGGCGAGCCGCTGTTCAAACGTGGCTGGCGCGAAGACAAGGGCGAAGCGCCGCTCAAGGAAACCCTGGCCGCCGCCATGCTGGCCGCGAGCGAATGGGATGGTGAAACACCGCTGTACGACCCCTGCTGCGGCAGCGGCACCATTGCCATCGAGGCTGCGCAAATCGCCTGCAACATTGCCGCAGGCAGCCGACGCCGCTTTGCATTCGAGAAGCTGCTGCCGTTTCAACCCCACGTATGGGATTCGCTGCTGAGCCAGGCCCGCGCCGCCGAGCACAAGCCGCGCACCGAGATTTTTGGCAGTGACGTGGCCCACCGCATGGTCGACTTCGCCATGCGCAACGCCGAACGCGCAGGTGTCGCCGACTGCGTGCAGTTCCGCGGCGGCGATGCCTTGCAACGCCAACCGCCCACCGCCAGCGGTGTGTTGATGATCAACCCGCCTTATGGCGACCGGATTGCCGTCGCCGGTGTGGCCCGTGAAGGGCGCAACGCCGGCCGTGATGCCGGACGCGGCGCGGCCGCCCCCGTGCAAGTTGTCAGCCGCGAACAGGCACAAACCGACGACGGCGGCGACTTCTTCCCGCAACTGGCCACACATTGGAAGAAAAACTATGCCGGCTGGACCGCCTGGGTGCTGACCCCCAACCTCAAGCTGCCCAGCCGCATGCGCCTGAAGGAAAGCCGGCGTGTGCCGATGTGGAACGGCCCTATCGAATGCCGCCTGTTCCGCTTCGACATGGTGGCCGGCTCGGCGCGTCGCCCGGCAGACAAAACCGATCAAGGCTGATGGACTTGGCGACCTCGGTACCACGCACTGTGGTGCTAGACACCAACATCGTGCTGGACATCTTCTTGTTCAGCGACCCGGTGTGTGAACCCATACGCGCAGGCTTGATGTCCGGCGCCCTGCATTGGTTGGCCATCCAGCATATGCGCAACGAGTTGGAGCGGGTGCTGGACTACAGCCACCTGCAGCCCAAGCTGGCGCTCTACGCCTTGAGCAAAGGCGATGTATTGGCCGCCTTTGACCGGCATGCCCATCTGGTGGACGTGGCGCCGCGTGTGGCGCTGGTGTGCAAAGATCCGGACGACCAGTGTTTCATCGACCTGGCCGTGGCCCACCAAGCCTTGCTGCTGAGCAAGGACAAAGCCGTTCTGGCCCTGAGAAAAAGGCTTCTAGCGCAGGGTGTGACTGCGCAGACTGCTATTCAATTTTCAGCTTGAAGCTGTTTGCCTGGGCGCGGCCCCAATAAAACGTGTAGACGTTGGGCAAGCCGCTGATGTCGTCTTTCAGCAGCGCGCCGGCCTTTAGCGGCGGCATCACCGTCACCAGCAGTTTCACCCCGGTTTCGTTCATGCGCCGCACGATGTGGTGGGCGGTGATCTCACTCGGGTGTGTCAGACCAGCAGCCTGCACCATTTCGCGCAAGGCTTCCAGCGTGTTCTGATGGAAGTTCAGCACGCGCTCGGCCTTGTCGGGCACGATGATGGCTTGTTGGCGCACCGGGTCTTGTGTGGTCACCCCCGTGGGGCAATGGCCGGTGTGGCAGGCCTGGGCCTGCAGGCAACCCAGCGCAAACATGAAGCCGCGCGCCGAGTTGCACCAGTCGGCCCCCAACGCCATCATGCGCGCCAGGTCGAATGCGCTGATCACCTTGCCGGCGCAGCCGAGTTTGATGCGGCTGCGCAGACCCACACCAATCAGCGTGTTGTGCACCAGTTGCAGACCTTCTTGCAGCGGCGCCCCGACGTGGTCGGTGAACTCCAGCGGCGCGGCGCCCGTGCCGCCCTCGGCGCCATCGACCACGATGAAGTCGGGCGTAATGCCGGTCTCCAACATGGCCTTGACCATCGCAAACCACTCCCATGGGTGGCCTATGCAGAACTTGAAGCCGGTGGGTTTGCCACCCGACAGGTCGCGCAGCTTGGCGATGAAATGCATCATCTCGGTGGGCGTGGAAAAAGCGCTGTGGGCCGATGGTGAAACACAGTCCACACCAATAGGCACACCGCGCGCCTGTGCAATTTCGGCCGTGACCTTGGGGCCGGGCAATACACCGCCGTGGCCGGGCTTGGCACCTTGGCTGATCTTCAGCTCGATCATCTTCACCTGCGGGTCGAGCGCGTTCTCGGTGAAGCGTTCGGCGTTGAAGGTACCGTCATCGTTGCGGCAGCCAAAGTAGCCCGAGCCAATTTCCCAGATCAAGTCGCCGCCATTGACGCGGTGGTGCACCGAGATCGACCCTTCACCCGTGTCGTGCGCGAAACGCCCTTGTTTGGCACCCGAGTTCAAAGCCAGGATGGCGTTGGCCGACAAGGCGCCAAAACTCATGGCCGAGATATTGAAGATGCTCGCCTCATAGGGCTGGGTACAGCGCGACGAAGTCGGCGCCTGGCCGGTGGCCGAGTCCACGCCCACCAGCGTACGGAAGTCGTGGGTGGCGACGATGGTGGGCGCCATCGAATGGTTGATCCATTCGTAGCCTTCGGCCAACACGTCAAGTTGCGTGCCAAAGGGGCGTTTGTCGGCCTGACTCTTCGCACGTTGATAAACCAACGACCGCTGCGCACGCGAGAACGGCGTCGCATCGGTGTCGGCCTCAATGAAGTACTGGCGAATCTCCGGCCGGATGTACTCCAGCATGTAGCGGATATGGCCTATCACTGGGTAGTTGCGCAGCACCGACTTCTTGGTTTGTCGCATGTCGTAGATGCCGACCAGCACCAGCGCCAGGCATAAAAGAAAGATCCACCCGCCAGTGCCTAAAAACAATACGTAAAACAGGCTGAACAGCAAGCCAATGCAACTGAGTCCGAAAACGGTGTAGCGCACGGGGTAGACGGAGTTCAGGTAATGGATCATGGGTATTTGGCCTCCAGCGCCGCATGCTACTGGCTAAACTTCAGTGTCGCCACATTCTGTTTCGGGTGCCCACACGTTAACGCCTAGTTGTGGTTTTACGGGCACCGTTTTGAACACACACCAACCCAACTTCGCACACATCATGTCTACTCCTACGCCCACACCAGACAGCGCCGCCACGCCTCCCGACCTGCAACCCGAAGACTACGAGGCGCTTGAAGACATCCTGGAAGATTTGCGCACACGCAACGACGAAACCCCGCAATGGGAGTTTTGTGAAGGCTTCATGGCAGCCGTGTTGTGCAGCCGCCGCGTCATCATGCCCAGTGAGTACCTGCCGGTGTTGCTCGGCACGGGTGATGAAGGCGAAGGCTCGTTTGCCGATGCGGCACAAGAACAGCGCTTCACCGAACTGTGGCTGCGCCGCTGCAACCACGTGGCCGATGCCCTGTCGCAAAAAATCGAAAACCTCGAGGACCCGCGCGCCTACATGCCCGAGGTGATGGACGTGCGTGGCATGCTCGCCGCCCTGACACCTGAAGAGCGCGCCGAAGCCCTGCCCGATGGTGAAGACAATGCCGTGCCGGCTTTCGCCCAGGTCTGGGCCCTAGGCTTCATGTTTGCAGTCGAGGCCTGGCCTGAAGAGTGGAAGGCACCACCCAAAGACAAGGAAGCCGTGAAGTGGCTTGACCAAGCCCTTGGCGCCATTGTTGCGCTGTCGGAAGACGACGACGGCCCGGCCGAAATTTCCCCCTTCGGCCCCGACGAGGAAGGCGGCGAAGAGCCGCCACCGAGCATGTCCAAGGCCCGCTTGGAAGCCTTCGGCGAAGGCATCTGGGCGGTGTACGACTTGTTTGAAATGTGGCGCGCCATTGGCCCACGTGTGGAAACCGTGCGCGTGGAGGCAGGGCCCGGCCGCAACGACCCTTGCCCATGCGGCAGCGGCAAGAAATACAAGAAATGCCACGGCGCCTGAGACCCTGGCGCTGGCCCGCACCACGCTCGCCCCTGATAGAAATGCCAGGGTCCTCAGCGCTGGTTTAGCCGCGCAGAATCGCTTGACCAAGCGCTCAACGCGCGGCCAAAAATTTCTGCAAATTGGCCTGGGCCTGCGCACGGACCTTGCTGCGCAGCATCGGCGTCCAACCCAGCAGCAAGCCGGGCGCACCCAAGGCCTGGCGCGACCAACGCCAGAAATTGAAGTGGTCGCGGTGGACCACAATCTGGCCCGCCGCATTGAATTCGAACTCGCCATCAATGCTGTTGTGCACCATCCGGCCAGTGGTACTAAAACGGTAATACGCCTCCCAATGGGCGCGCCCACGCTGGGCGTCAGCCGCCAAACCGCTGTAAGTCAGGCGCCAGACATCACGCCCCTTGGCCTGGGTGACGGAGCACAACATGCGCCACATGCCGGCCACCTCTTGATGGCCGCGCAATGAAAAAACCTCGTCGTCAAAACGCGCATCGGCGGCATAACAACTGGCCATGGTGTCGGCATCCAGCACGGCAAATGCGGTGTAAAAAGTCTCTAGGGTTTTGTGATTCAGATGCATGGTTTTAGATGCGGTGAATAAGGCCACAGCAGACATCGATGACAGACATCCGAACACCACGTAGCGTTGCCGCTACAACATACTGTATATAGTGGCGCCCGTGGCGTTTTCATTTTGAAACAATGCCAGAATCGTTGCGTGAAGTCTACGTTGGCGCAGGATGGAGTGGAGGATTTCCCCCGAGGGCCTGCTATCCCTTTTCGTGTCGCCGTTTGTGAGTACAAGAGCCCGTGCAGCCTCTCCGATCTATTGACCCCGTTATCGTTTTTCGTAACAGCCAGGGAGACTCAGCCCGCGGCACGTTGACCCGTCTCCAGCGACGCTCGCTGGAAATGGAGCTCTATACGCCGAACTCAGTGGTTCGGATCAGCGAGGTCCTGAATGAGTTGACCATCAGGTCCGGCCTGAAGACCATCTACCAAGGCAAGGCGGCTGTTGTTGGTTTGGTCAACACGGGTCTGATGTCTGTCGTCTCCGTCACGCTCAGCGACGAATGGCAAGATTTGCAGGTCATGGGCCTGGACAAAGAGTCGGTTGCCCAGGAGGCGCTGGCCTTTGTTGACGATTGGCAAAAGCGCTTCACCATCCGGCATGACTATCAGGTCGTGGTGAGCGAGATGCGGGCCTATCTCTCCGAAGCCTCGCGCTGGATCGACCAGGCGGACATCGCATCCGGCCTGCCGCGCGACGCCAGCGGCCGGGTCAGCGAAGATGTGTTTTATGGCCTGGCCACACCTCTGGTTGAAAAGGGCAGCGAATTTCTGACCCGCCTGGAAGCCGTGGCGTCGCAGGTCGACGAGCCGCATGCTGCCGTGCACCGCAGCTTTGCGCAGGCGGCCATCCACCCGCTCATCCTGCAAGCCCCTTTTGTGTACCGCACGTTCGCCAAGCCACTGGGATACGCCGGTGACTACGAAATGGTCAACCAGATCCTGGGCGACCCACGGCAAGGCAGCTCTACCTACATCCAGTTGGTCAACCTGCTGTTCTTGAAGGCGGGAGTGGCGCAGGCGCACCGCAACCGCATCGATATTCTGTGCAGCAAGTTGGACATGCTGGCAAAACAAGCTGTCGCTGAACAGCGCAGCTTGCGGGTGCTGAACATCGGCTGCGGCCCCGCAGCCGAAATTCAACGCTTCATACGCAACAACCCAGACTTCGACAAGCTGGAATTCGTGCTGGTGGACTTCAGCAGCGAAACACTTGAATACACCCGCGAACGTCTGCTCGAAGCACAAGCAGGAACAGGCAAATCGCTGCGCTTCACGCTGCAGCACGAATCGGTCAATCAATTGCTGAAACGCACCCAGCGCGCCACGGTTGCCCCAGCGGAAGAACAATTCGACTTTGTGTACTGCGCCGGACTGTTTGACTACCTGACCGACAAAGTCTGCCTCCGGCTGGTGAAATACTTTGCGTCTCGGCTACGCCCAGGCGGGCGCATCCTGGTCACCAACGTGCACTCCGACAACCCGCAGCGCTACGTCATGGAGCATCTTCTGGAGTGGTATCTCATTTATCGCGATGAGCAGCAGATGCAGTCGGTGCTGGATGGTGTAGCAGCGACTTCCACGCTTTATACCGACGAGACGGGTGTCAATATCTTCGGCGAGTTGGCTCTCAACGTAGAACACAAGGTAGCGGCAATTGCAAGCCACTAACAGGACACGCTCCCCCTACGAGCAACAACTGTCGGATTTCCGGCTCGGCTACAGCAAGGCCGGCTGCGTGACATCGATCGTGCTTGTGCTTGCGGGCTTCGGTCTTGACTATTTTTCCTACCCGGAACGCCTCACAGAATTCACCCTGCTGCGTGTGCTGGTCTCGGTGCTCACGTTTGCCATCTTGCGCGTGTTGTTCACCGACTTCGGCCGGCAACATGTGCGCGCGCTGACCATGCTGTGGCTGCTGCTGCCGCAACTCATGATCTCTTTCATGATCTATACGACGGACGGCGCCCAATCGATCTACTTTGTCGGCCTGCATCTGGCGCTCTACGCGGTCGGCATTATTTTGCCCATCAGCTTCGTAGAGGGCGTGGGATTTGGCGTGGTCACCCTGGCGCTGTATGTTGCGGCCTGTACGTTTCACACCGACGCCGCCAGCAACTCCTCTCGCATGGTGACAAACACCCTGTTCATTCTGTTCTCCGGCGTGACCAGCGTGTTCTGCACCTGGTTCAACGAGAAGGCACGCATCCGGCTGTTCCAACTGCAGCACGAAGTGTCCGAGAAGAACGCCGAACTGGTGAGCACCAACAAAGCCCTGGCCGAGATCAAGGGCCACATGATGCAGCAGGAAAAAATGGCCGCCTTGGGTACCCTGGCAGCCGGCTTGTTGCACGAGGTCAACAACCCGGTGAACTACAGCCTCATGGCGCTGAACATGGCGCAGATGGATGCTGCGCCACTGGGCAGTGACATGCTCAAGGAAAGCCTAGCCGATGCCAAGGAGGGCATGCAGCGCGTGCAGGGCATCGTCACCGACCTCAAAACCTTTGCCTACCAAAAGCCTGGCGATGACGCGAGCCGCATTTTCCTGTTCGAGAAGGCACTCAAATCGGCGCTGCGCCTCACCGGCTTTGAGCTCAAAGGCATTGAAGTCTCTACCGATCTGCCCATGGACAGCCATGTACACGGCGATGAACCGGCGGTGATTGGTGTGCTGATCAACCTGCTGGGCAACGCAGCCTTGGCCTTGCAGAAGTCGGGCCGCAAGGCGGCGCAGATCGGTGTGCGCGCCGAACGGGTCGATGGCCGCCTTCACGTCGCGGTGCGCGACAATGGCACCGGCATCACCCCGGAAAACCTGGTGCGTGTGTTCGAGCCCTTCTTCACCACACGCGAAGTGGGCAAGGGCCTGGGCCTGGGCCTGAGCGTGAGCTATGCCATCATCAACCGCCATGGCGGTGAATTACGTGTGGCCAGTGAACCCGGCGAGTGGACCGAATTCACGTTCGACTTGCGTTTGGCCAACCTCAACGCCTGACACCATGTCCTTGACCGAAACCCCTGCCGACCTCGACGCTTCAACGCTTTTGTACGTTGACGACGAACCGCAAGCCTGCAAGTGGTTTGCGCGCATGTTCGGCAACGAGTTCAGTATTCTCACCGCGTCCGGCGTGGACGAGGCGCTGCAGATCCTGCAGAGCCGAAGTGCCGACATTGCCGTACTGCTGACCGACTACCGCATGCCGCAGCGCCATGGCCTGGAACTGCTGCGCCTGGCGCAACGCGACCACCGTAACGTGGTGCGCGTGCTGGTGACCGCCTACGCCGAAAAGAATATGGCCATCACCGCCGTGAACGAGGGTGACGTCTATCGCATTCTCGAAAAACCGCTGGACGAGGCGCTCACCCGCAGCACACTGCGCCAGGCGCTGGCACAGCACCGGCAACGCTCGTTCGAGCGTGCCATGCACGAACACAGAGCCCTCGCCATGCGCGAAACCCTGGGCTTTCTGGCGCACGAACTCAACACTCCCCTCGCCACCGTGCGGGGCTATATGGACGCACTGCGCCAACGCTACATTCCGCCGTCGCTTGAAGATTCCAGCCCCGGAGATAGCCTGGCGGTGTTTCGTGAAGGCAGCCCGGGTGAAGTGCTGGCGGCGCTGGAGTCGGCAGAGCGGCGCACGCAGTATTGCCAGTCCTTGGTGCAAACGTTTCTGCACTCGGCACGCGATGCCTATCCAGACGCGTCTGCACCGCTGGTCACGGCCAGCAGCCTGGTCGAGTCGCTGCTCGACGAGTACCCATTTGACCTGTACGAGCGCAGCATCATGAGCCGTGAAGTACAGCAAGATTTTTCATTGCCGGGTCGGCGTGAACTGGTCTATCTGGTACTTTGCACACTCACAAAAAATGCCTTGTATGCGCTGCGTGGCGTAGACCAAGCGTCCCTGCACATCAGCATGGGCTTACAACACGATGAAAATCCGGCAGCCACTGGTGGCCTCAAAGCGGGCCGGTCCATCCCGTGGATTCGTTTCGTCGACAACGGCCCTGGTATTCCAGCCGAAATTTTGCAGCACCTGACCCATGTCCCAATGACCACCAAGAAGCATGACGGTGGCTCTGGCATGGGCTTGCTGTTCTGCCGCCGCGTGATGCAGGCGGTGGGCGGCAGCATCGAGATCCACTCCCCTCCCGGGCAGGGTACACACGTCACCCTGCAGTTCCGGCCCATCCATATTGCTAACCCAAATTGAGAACGGTTTATGAGAGCTGACAAGATTCTGTATGTTGACGACGAACCCATGGCACTCAAGTACTTTGAGCGGCTGGTCAACACCATGGCCCCTGTGCTCACGGCATCGTCCGTCGAAGAGGGCCAGGCCATTCTGCAAGCGCGCAGCGACGAGATTGCGGTGCTGATCACCGACCAGCGCATGCCCACGGCCTACGGCAATGAATTGCTGCGTTACGCACGCGATCACCACCCCGGCATCGTGCGTATGTTGACCACGGCCTATTCCGAATTGGGTGAGGCCATTGAGGCCATCAACACCGGTGAAATCTACCGCTACATCACCAAGCCTTGGGATCTGGAACTGCTGCGCACCGACCTGCGCAACGCATTGGAGTTATCCAACCTGCGCAGCGAACGCGACGAAATGCTGCGCGAGAAGCTGGCCGTGCAGCAGCAGCAATTGCTCGCCGGTCGCGTGGCGCAACTCGCGCCCGTGTGTGCCGGCTTTGTACGGCTAGATTACGAGGCCGCCGTACACAGCTTTGTACAAGCCGCGAGCGCCGCCGACTGCGCCATTCCCAACATTGACTGGGGGCGCCTGGACCACGCCGAGCTGGCCCAATCTGAAGCCCAACGTGGCGTGGCCATAGGCCAGGCTTTGCGTGCCGCACAAAGCACCCTGGGCACGTTTGCCGATGCCGCCCAGGCCGGTGCCGCCCTGGTGCAAGCTCTGCCGGGCCGAGTGGAGCTGCAGGGCGGCAAACTGCTGGTGCTGGACCGCGCCGTGTTCACCGGATTGCTGGAAGCCGAAGCGGGTGCCGCGCCCAGCGCCGAGCAAGCCACCTGGCTCGCCTGGTTGCTGCAATGGAACCGCCCGGTGCAGGTAGAACGCGCAGACAACGGCTGGGCGCTGCGCCTGGAAGGCAGCACGGTGCCTGCGGGCTGGATGGCCGACGGCATCACTCAGCTGATCGAGGACGCGCAAGCCCGCTGAGCATCGCCAGTGAAGAGTCCGCCGAACCATAGGGGCTCTTCACACCCGTGTTTTAGCTGTAGCTGCCGGCCCGTTGCGCTGTCTGCGTGGCCGAGCGTGGCGCTACGGCACAGGCACGGCACAACTGCATCGCCAGTTGCTGCAAGGCCTGCCAGCCGTTGGCCGGCCAGCCGGGGGCTTTCAAGCCTTTGACGATGCCATCGACCAAGTGGGCCGACTGCAATAACTCGGCCATCAACGGAGCGCTGAGGCGCGGCAAAACACGCTCGAACAAACGCTCCTTGACACCCCACACGCGCTGCTCGCGCAAAGCCATGGGCAGCGGCTTTCCATTGTGCATGGCGTCACGTACCCGTTTCAGCGCACGGATGTCTTCGGCCAAGGTGTAGTGCACCAAGACCTCGGCCTCGCCCTCGGCCTGCAGGCCGTCGAGCATGCGTTGCACACGTTGCACTTGTCCGCCGAGCACAGCTTCAGAAAGTTTGAACACGTCATAACGCGCCACGTTGAGCACAGCGTTTTCAATCTGCTCTTCGGTCAACTCACCAGGCGGGAACAACAAGCCAAGTTTTTGCACCTCCTGGTGCGCGGCCAGCAGGTTGCCCTCTACACGGTCGGCAAAAAACTGCAGCGCACGCTGGCCGGCTTCGCCAGTGGCGACACGTTGCTGCTGTGCCGCCAGACGCTGCGCGATCCACTGCGGCAGCGCCGCGCGCTCCACCGGGTCGACCTGCACGGTCACGCCAAAACCGTCGAGCGCAGCAAACCAGGCGCCGCTCTTGGTCATCTTGTCGAGCTTGGGTAACACCACCAGCGTGAGCGTGCTGTCGTTGTCTTGCGCCTGGCGCGCCAGCTGCTGCAGCACGGCGCTGCCGTCCTTGCCGGGCTTGCCCGAAGGGATGCGCACTTCTACAAGTTGTTTGTCGGCAAACAGGCTGAGTGAACCACCAGCCGCCAACACGCCGCTCCAGTCGAAATGTGCGCCGGCCACGGTGTGCACCGTACGCTCGGTATAGCCCTGGCTGCGCGCCATGTTGCGGATGGCATCGGCCGCTTCCTGCACCAGCAAAGGCTCATCGCCATACACGGTGTAGAGCGAGCGCAGGCCCTGCTGGAGCTGAGAGGCGAGTTTGGCGGGGGCGATCTGCATGGGGTGAGTTTACCGGGCGGCAAGCCTGTCTAAAGCTGTATGGTGGACAGCAGCAGGCTTGTCTCGGTCTGTGAAATGCCGTCGAGCAGGCGGATGCGTGTGAGCACCTGGTCAAACCCTTCCAATGTATCGGCACGCAATTCGGCGGCAATGTCCCAGCGGCCGTTGGTGGTATGGATGGCCCCCACAGCCGGGTCGCCACGCAAGGCCTGCAAAACATGCTGGGTGCGATTGCCCTCCACCGCTACCGTCATCCAGGCGCGGATACGTTGGCGCTCGGCTTGGGGCTTGAGGCGCAGGGTGTAGCCAGCAATGGTGCCATCGGCCTCGAGCCGCGCCAGCCGGTTTTGCACCGTACCGCGCGCCACCTTCAAGGTTTTGGCCAGGCTGGCCACCGGAGTACGCGCGTTGGTACGCAGCAGGCCTATGAGTTGGTGGTCAAGGTCGTCCATGATTTATACAAATTGCATCATCAGTCTGAGCATTTTGCATCATCAACCAAAAATAATGAGCAATTTTTTGGCTATTCGTTAGCGCAACAAGTTTGGAGAATCTTGGATAGAACACAAACAGGAGAGCCCACCATGGTGAACTACATAGGCATAGACCAATTACGCAAACTACTCGCCACCACCGGCCTGCCGGCCTTTTTGACGCGGCTGGCCGACACCATTGAGGCCGACTACCGGCGCTGGGACCAGTTCGACAAGTCGCCACGCCATGCCATCCACTCAAGGCACGGTGTGATCGAACTCATGCCCACCAGCGATGGACGTTTGTACAGCTGCAAATACGTCAACGGCCACCCGAAAAACACCGTCGATGGCTTGTTGACCGTGACGGCGTTTGGCGTGTTGTCCGAAGTGGAGACCGGTTACCCGCTGCTGCTGTCTGAATTGACGCTGACCACCGCGCTGCGCACCGCCGCCATGTCAGCGCTGGCGGCGCGCCGTCTGGCGCGTCCCGACGCTCGTGTGATGGCCTTGATTGGCAATGGCGCACAAAGCGAATTCCAGGCGCTGGCCTTCTACCACCTGCTGGGCATTCGCAGCCTGCGCCTGTATGACGTGGACCCCGCCGCCACGGCCAAGTTGCAGCGCAATCTGGCCGCCATGGCGCTGCCCGGTTTGGACGTGCTGCCTTGTGCCTCCACTGCAGAAGCCGTGCGCGGCAGCGACATCGTGACCACCGCCACGGCTGACAAACGCGCCGCCACCATCCTGACGCCCGAGATGATTACGCCCGGCATGCACTTGAACGCCGTGGGTGGCGACTGCCCCGGCAAAACCGAATTGGACCCGGCCATACTGCAGCGCGCCGACGCCAGGGTGTTCGTCGAGTTTGAACCACAAACGCGCATCGAAGGTGAAATCCAACGCCTGCCGGCCGACTTTGCCGTGACCGAATTCGCCCGCGTGGTACAGCGCACAGCGCCCGGTCGCACCAGCCCAGACCAGGTGACGGTATTCGACTCGGTTGGCTTTGCACTCGAAGACTTCTCGGCCCTGCATCTGCTGTACCAATTGCTGCAAGAACACCCGGAACTCACCACCCCCATCGATCTGCTGCCCGAAATGGCCGATCCAAAAGACCTGTTCGGCTTGCTCGGCCACACCCCAGCAGGCCCTTGGGTGAACGCCGCCCTGGCTGCCGCTAGGCAAGCCCGCCCAATGCCTGCAGAATCCATCGCACCATGAACGACAACCCCTTTCCCACCGCCGTGCTGATTGGCGCCCCGACCGACGTGGGCGCTGGTGCACGCGGCGCGTCCATGGGGCCGGAAGCGCTACGGGTGGCCGGCTTGAAAGAAGCCCTGCAAAGCCACGGCCTGAAGGTGATAGACCAAGGCAACCTCAGCGGCCCGCCCAATCCCTGGCAGCCGCCCGTCAACGGCTACCGCCATTTACCGGAAGTCGTGGCCTGGAACGAAGCCGTTTGTGATGCCGTCTACGGCGTGCTGCAACAAGGCCAGATGCCCATACTGCTGGGCGGCGACCATTGCCTGGGGCTGGGCAGCATTGCCGCCGTGGCGCGCCACTGCCGCGAAACCGGCAAGAAATTGCGCGTGTTGTGGCTAGACGCCCACGCCGACTTCAACACCAGCGAACTCACGCCCAGCGGCAATGTGCACGGCATGCCCGTAGCCTGTCTCTGCGGCCTGGGGCCCGATGTGTTGACGCGCATCGGTGGCCAGACGCCGGCGCTGCTGCCGCAGCAGATCCGCCAGATCGGCATACGCAGTGTGGACGAAGGTGAAAAACGCCTGGTGCACGCGCAAAGGCTGGAAGTGTTCGACATGCGCTTCATAGACGAACAAGGCATGCGCCAAACCATGCAGCAGGCGCTGGCCGGACTGGACGATGAAACCCATCTGCATGTGAGCTTCGACGTGGACTTTCTGGACCCCGACATCGCGCCCGGCGTGGGCACCACCGTACCCGGTGGCCCGACCTACCGCGAAGCACAGCTGTGTATGGAGATGATTGCCGACAGCGGCAAACTCGCCTCGCTGGACATCGTGGAACTCAACCCGGCACTGGATGTGCGCAACCGCACCGCCGTGCTGGCCGTGGACCTGGTGGAGTCGCTGTTTGGCAAAAGCACCTTGATGCGCGACCGCGCTGGGCGCTAAAAGCCCCCCTCAAAAACACAAAGCCCGGCCGAATTTGCATCCGCCGGGCTTTGTTTTTTGAGGGGCGAGGTCAGATCTCTTTGACCGATGCCAAGCGGCGCATCACCTGCTGCACGATGTCGGTCTGCATATTGCGATAGAGCAAGGCCTCTTCCGCATCTTTACCCAGCGCTTCGGTTTCCGAATAGCTGATTTCGCGTCGCTGCACGATCTCTGAATCGGGGATCAACTCCTCGCCGGCGGGTGTGCGCAGGCGGAACTTGAAACGCGAGGTGAGTGTGAACTCCTGCACCTGCCCGGCCGAGCTGCGCGTGGCCACCGATTTCACGCGTTGGTCCAGGATCACCACCAGCACCACATCGGCCTGGGTCAGGCCCAGCGCATCGTTGCGCACAGTGACCTTGCCACCGGCAGCAATCGTGCGCTTGAGCTCATTCGCCAGCGAGGATGATTCCGCCGCCTGGACGTAGATGGTGTTGAACACATAGTCCGGCGCCTGGCGCAGCTTGAAGCCGCAGGCGGAAAGACCTGCCGCAGCCGCGGCAACGGCCACGGGGCGCAAGCACTGGCGACGTGAAATTGGCGCGCCGCGCATCAGACCACCACGTTCACCAGGCGCCCCGGCACCACGATGACCTTTTTCGGCGCCGCGCCGTTGGCGGCTTTGACAAACGCTTCACTGCTCAGCGCAGCGGCTTCAATCGCTTCCTTGCTGGCACCGGCCGGCACCAGGATGGCACCGCGCAGCTTGCCGTTGACTTGCAGCATCAGTTCCACCTCGTCCTGCTCCAGCGCCTTGGGGTCGACCTTGGGCCATGGCGCATCCAGCAGATCACCAAAACGACTGGCGTAGCCCAACTCGCTCCACAGCGTATGCGCCGCGTGCGGCGTGGCCGGGTAGATACAACGCAGCAGAATGCCAAACGATTCGGCCAGGGCAATCAAAGCGCCCGGGGTGTCCAGCGCCTTGAAGTCTTCCAGCGCATTGAGCATCTTCATCGCACCCGAGACCACGGTGTTGTACTGCATGCGCTGGTAGTCGTAGTCCACCTGCTTGAGCACGGTGTGGATTTCCAGTCGCAGGGCTTTGGCCTCTTTGCCAAACTGCACATCATTCAAGCCCTTGGCGCCCGCGCTTGCTGCGCAAGCTGCTGCGAAATCAGTAGCAGCCAACTTCACGCCAAAGTTCCACACGCGGCGCAGGAAACGGTACGAGCCTTCCACCGACGCGTCGTTCCACTCCAGCGTGGCCTCGGGTGGCGCAGTGAACATGGTGTAGAGGCGCGCGGTGTCGGCACCGTACTTCTCAATCAGCTCTTGCGGATCAACACCGTTGTTTTTGCTCTTGCTCATGGTGCCCACACCTTCGTAGGTGATGGGCGTGCCAGCGGGCAGGTCACCCTTGGCGGCGATGAGCTTGGCGCCGATGATCTTGCCGGACGCATCGGCCACGTCTTCCACCTCGCTTGGCCAGAAGTACTCGATGCCACCCTTCTCGGTCTTGCGCGAGTAGATGTCGTTGAGCACCATGCCTTGGGTCAGCAGCTTGGTGAACGGTTCGTCGACCTTCACCAAGTCGAGGTCGCGCATCACCTTGGTCCAGAAACGGGCGTAGAGCAAGTGCAGGATGGCGTGTTCAATGCCACCGATGTACTGGTCCATAGGCATCCAGTAGTTGGCGCCTTCGGCGACCATCTTCTCGTCGTTCTTCGGATCGCAGTAGCGCATGAAGTACCAGGAGCTGTCGACAAAGGTGTCCATGGTGTCGGTTTCGCGGCGCGCGGCCTTGCCACACACCGGGCAGGTCACACCGGCGTGGAAACCTTCGTGCTTGTGCAGCGGGTTGCCCGAGCCGTCGGGCACGCAGTCGGTGGGCAAGACCACCGGCAGGTCCTTCTCGGGCACGGGCACGGCGCCGTGTTCATCACAATGGATGATGGGGATAGGTGTACCCCAGTAGCGCTGGCGGCTCACACCCCAGTCGCGCAGGCGCCAGGTGGTCTTCTTCTCGCCCAGGCCCTTGGTTTCCAGCGCGTGCGCCACGGCGTTGACCGCATCTTTGAAAGACAAGCCGCTGAAGCTGTCGGAGTTGATGGTCACGCCGCGTTGTTTGTCGCCGTACCAGTCCTGCCACTCGTGGTAGTTGTAGTGCAGGCCGTCGACCTGCACCACCTGCACGATGGGCAGGTCGTATTTCAGCGCAAAGGTAAAGTCGCGTTCGTCGTGTGCCGGCACGCCCATCACGGCGCCGTCGCCATAACCCATGAGCACGTAGTTGCCCACCCACACGTCGATCTTGTGGCCGTTGAGCGGGTGCACCACTTGCAGGCCGGTGGGCATGCCCACCTTTTCACGCGCGGCGAGTTCGGCTTCGGTCGTGCCACCCTTCTTGCATTCCTCAATGAAGGCGGCAAGCTGGGGGTTGCTGGCGGCGGCGTGTTGCGCCAGCGGATGCTCGGGCGCGACGGCGCAGAAGGTCACACCCATGATGGTGTCGGCGCGCGTGGTGAACACGTACATGCGACCATCACCAATCAGCGTGCCGGTGCTGTCATGGATGTCGTGGGTAAAGGCGAAACGCACACCTTCGCTCTTGCCAATCCAGTTTTCCTGCATTAGGCGCACCTTGTCGGGCCAGCCGGTGAGGTTTTCTTGCGTCTGGCCGAGCAGTTCTTCGGCGTAGTCGGTGATCTTCAGGTAGTAGCCGGGGATCTCACGCTTCTCCACGGTGGCGCCGGTGCGCCAACCCTTGCCGTCTATCACCTGTTCGTTGGCCAGCACGGTTTGGTCCACCGGGTCCCAGTTGACGACCTGGGTCTTGCGGTAGGCAATGCCTTTTTCCAGCATCTTCAGGAACAGCCACTGGTTCCACTTGTAGTACTCGGGTGAGCAGGTGGCGACTTCGCGCGACCAGTCTATGGCCAAGCCCATCGCCTGCATCTGCTTCTTCATGTAGGCGATGTTGTCGTAGGTCCACTGCGCCGGTGGCACGCCGTTCTTCAGCGCGGCGTTCTCGGCCGGCAGGCCAAACGCGTCCCAGCCCATGGGCATCAACACGTTGTAGCCGTTCATGCGCAGGTAACGCGTGAGCATGTCGTTGATGGTGTAGTTGCGCACGTGGCCCATGTGCAGCTTGCCGCTGGGATAGGGCAACATGGAACAGGCGTAGAACTTCTTCTTAGACGCGTCTTCCGTCACGCGGTAGGCGTCGCGTGTATTCCAGTGGGCCTGCGCAGCAGGTTCAACTTCGAGATGGCTGTATTTTTCTTGCATGGAGCGGAGGGGTCAAATCACGGCAATGGAGAAGCAGTTTGGCGCTGCAATGCGAGGATTTTAGGCGCTTGAGCATCACAGGCGCAGAAGCCGTGTGCAAGTAGCTTGTCGAGTCTCGAAAGATCCGCTTAACGCCGGATTCAGCGCTGGGCTGGCGCGGGCGCGTCGGCCACAAAACCGATGCGGTTCAGCCCGGCTTTTTGCGCCAGACCCATTACTTCCACCACGCGGCCGTAGGGCACGCTGGCGTCGGCACGCAATTGCACCTCGGTGTCGGGGGCGGCGGCAGCCGTTTCCGTCAGTTGGGCAAGCAGCGCATCGGCCACCAAGGGCTTGTCGTTCAGGTAGAGCTGCCCGGCGGAAGTCAGCACCAGCGTGACAAACGGTGCGCCCGAGCTGCCTTTGGCGGCATCGGTCTTGGGCAAATCGAGCCGTATGGAACTGGCCAACAGCGGCGCGGTCAGTATGAAGATCACCACCAGCACCAGCATCACGTCGATCAGCGGCGTCATATTGATGTCGCTCATGGGCTCGGTACCCTTGCTGCGTTCGAGACGGCCGAATGCCATGGCGTCGGCAGGTCAGGCGACCGGATGCCCGGCCAGCAACTCGCGCAAGTCGCGCGCAAACCCCTCGAGGTCGGCCTCCATGCGGCCCACCAAACGGCCAAACACGTTGTAGGCCAGCACGGCGGGAATGGCCACGGCCAAGCCGGCGGCGGTCATGATCAGCGCCTCGCCCACGGGGCCGGCGAGTTTGTCTATGGTGATCTGGCCCAGATGGGCGATCGCCACCAGCGCGTGGTAAATGCCCCAAACGGTGCCCAACAGCCCGACAAACGGCGCAGTAGAACCCACCGTCGCCAACAATACCTGGCCCAATTGAAGTTTGTGCAGCACCTCGTGCAGAGCATTGCGCAGCACGCGGGTGAGTTGTTGGGAGCGGTCGCCAGCACCAGCCAGGGTACCGGCGGGCGTGATCTGCTGCGTGGCCTCTATCATAGGCAGCACCATGCGCGCGCGGTCCAATGCCGAGACCCGCAAGGCGCCATCAGCCAAGTTGGGTGCTTGCCAGAATGCGGCGGTACTGCGTTCCACGTCGCTGCTGGCACGCTGCAATAACCACGACTTCCAGAGGATGACGACCCAACTCGCCACCGACATCACCAACAACAACACGGCGACGGTGCGGCTGACCAGATCACCCTCGGCAAAGTATTCAAACAATGGCATGGGTTGATTCTGGCCTGATTTCGTTTATTTGAGGCCGAGCACGTCGTACATGTCGAACAAACCCTGGCGGCGGCCCGCCAGGAAACGCACGGCGCGCAAGCTGCCCTGCGCGTAGGTGGTGCGGCTGGACGACTTGTGGCTGATCTCGATGCGTTCGCCGGTGCCGGCAAACAACACGGTGTGGTCGCCCACGATGTCGCCACCACGGATGGTGGCAAAGCCTATGCTCGACGGATCACGCTCGCCGGTGATGCCTTCGCGGGCATAGACGGCGCAGTCTTTCAGGTCGCGGCCCAGCGCGCCGGCAATCACCTCCCCCATCTTCAGCGCGGTGCCCGAAGGTGCATCAATCTTGTGCCGATGGTGCGCTTCAACAATTTCGATGTCGTATCCCGTGGCCATGGCCTTGGCGGCCATTTCCAGCAGCTTCAGCGTTACGTTGACACCCACACTCATGTTGGGCGCCATCATGATGGCGATGTCTTTGGCGATCTCGGCGATCTCGGCCTTTTGCGCGTCACTGAAACCGGTGGTGCCTATGACCACATTCACGCCCAATTGACGGCACACCTGCAGGTGGGCGAGTGTGCCTTCGGGGCGGGTGAAGTCGATCAACACCTGCGCATTTTGCAGGCCTGCAGCAATGTCAGCGGTGACGATGGCGCCCGATGGTTTGCCCAGAAAAGCGCTGGCGTCGGTGCCCAGGGACGCGCTACCTTCGCGGTCCAGAGCACCGGCGAGCACGCAGTCATCTGCGGCAGTAATGGCTTCGATCAGCATCTGGCCCATACGGCCAGATGCCCCCGCGACCGCAATGGCGAAGGGAGATGCAGATGTCGCGCCAGGCGCGGCGGAAGAATTGGTCATGGCTTGGCCCTGCCGCGTCTCAACGGGCAGATGATTCAAGTGGAGGGTAGCTGGTGGCAGCGCGCGGGGCATTGTCGTTCGTCACCGGTTTTGCCGCCTCGGCAGCGGCATCGGCTGCTGCCGCCTTGGCGTACGGTTTCAGGCTGTCTTCACTGGCTTGCAATTCAGGCACCTTGCCCATCTTGCGGCCCTGGCCGAGCAAACCGACAAACTCGGACTCGCTGGGCATGGGATCACCCTCGACACGCACCAAACGGTCATTGGCGAAAAACACCGTCAACTGGCGCGCCTGGGGCTCTATGCCTTGACGACGCAGTGTAAAAACGTAATCCCAGCGGTCTGTGTGAAACACGCTTTGCAGCAAAGGCGTACCCAGAATGTCACGCACTTGCTGGCGTCCCATGCCGGGCTTTAACGCCTCAACCTGCTCCTTGGAAACAAAGTTGCCCTGCACGATTTCGACCTTGTAAGGCGCCATCGAGCTGGCAAAACGCTTGGTCGAGTCGGTCACCCCCGAACAAGCAGCGAGAACGGAGCAAGCCGCAAGAATCAAGGCAACTTTTGAGCCGCGTGGCATTGGAGCAAACATGGGCATGACGGGTAGCGATATGATCGACCATTGTAGCGGCACGACCCTTGGCACACCCTTGTGCCCCGCTCTGTGTCCCAGACACCATTGCGAACGAAAGAACCGGCATGGCCAACATCGACGAACTCAAAAGCACCGGCCTCAAGGCCACCCTTCCACGACTGAAGATCCTGGAAGTTTTTCAAAAGGGCGAACTGCGCCACATGACGGCAGAAGACGTTTTTCGCGTCTTGCTGGTGGAACGCTCGGACATTGGCCTGGCCACCGTTTACCGCGTGTTAACCCAATTTGAGCAAGCGGGCATCTTGTCGCGCAGCCATTTCGAGTCGGGCAAAGCCGTCTATGAACTCAACGAAGGGCACCATCACGACCACTTCGTCTGCACGTCCTGCGGCGCGGTCGAAGAGTTCTTCGATGCAGAGATCGAAAAGCGCCAGCAGATGGTGGCCAAAGACAAAGGCTGGATCGTGCACGACCACGCCATGTCCCTTTACGGACTCTGCGCCAAGTGCGCATCAAAAGCCGCTTGACCGGCGTGTGTATCTGAATCAAAAAAAGGCCCGCGAGGGCCTTTTTTGTTTGGACGCAAACCTGTGGATTACTCGCCCATCGCCTTGCGGTGTCGCTCGACAAACTCCTGGTAGGTGTCGATCCCGCGCAGCTGCAAAATGGTGTTGCGCACGGCCGCTTCCACCAAAACGGCGATGTTACGCCCGGCCACCACCTGGATGATGACTTTACGCACGGGCACACCGAGCACGTCTTGCGTCAACGGCTCGTACGGCAGGCGCTCGTACTCGCGTTCCATGGTTTCCTTGCGCACCAGGTGCACGATGAGCTTCAAGCGCATCTTGCGGCGCACCGCTGTTTCACCAAAGATGCCGCGAATATCGAGCAGGCCAATGCCGCGCACCTCCAGCAGGTTTTGCAGAAGTTCCGGGCAACGCCCTTCAACCGTGGTCTGGTTGATGCGAAACAGGTCCACCGCGTCGTCCGCCACCAAGCCATTTCCACGCGAAATCAACTCCAGCCCGAGCTCACTTTTGCCCAGGCCAGATTCACCGGTGATCATCACGCCCAGACCCAGAATGTCCATGAACACACCATGCATGGAGGTGCGATCGGCAAAATGTTTGGCCAGGTAGGCACGCAAAACGTCGATCACAAATGCCGCCGACTCTTCGGTGGCAAACATGGGAATCTGCGCGCGCTCACACATCGACAGCAAGGCGTCCGGTGCGGTCTGGCCATCAGCCAAAATCAGTACCGGCGGCTCCAGCGTGACGATGCGCGAAATGCGCCGTGCACAATCTTCTGGCGTGGCATTGCTGAGGTACGCAACTTCGCGCGTACCCATGATTTGCACACGGTAGGGGTGGATGTAATTCAGGTAGCCCACCAGGTCGGCACCCGAGGTCGCGGCCTTGATGGCAACTTCGTCGAAACGGCGCTCGGATGCGCCCAGACCGGCGACCCACTCCCAGTTCAACAGACCCCGGAAGCCCTCGAACAGGACATCAGCACTGACAACGGTAGGTTTCACTAAAGCTGCCGCACCCGTTCCAAAGACTTAGGCGGGCTGAGCCGACTGCCATGCCGAGATCAGCGTGTGCAGGGCTTCAGCATCGGTCGCGGCCTTGATCTTCTCGCGCAGTGGCGCATCGCTGAGCAACTCGGCGATTTCAGACAGGATTTCGAGGTGCTTTTGTGTAGCCGCCTCTGGCACCAACAGAAAAATCAGCAGGTTGACCGGCTGCTCATCCGGGGCATCAAAACCAATCGGCTGGGCCAGCTGCACCACGGCCGCCATCGGCGCCTTCAGCCCCTTGATACGACCATGCGGAATCGCCACACCATGGCCCAGACCGGTAGAGCCCAGACGCTCGCGCGCAAACAGGCTGTCGGTGATGAGGGCGCGGCTGAGGCCGTGGATGTTCTCAAACAGCAGGCCTGCTTCTTCAAAAGCACGCTTTTTGCTGGTGGCATCAACGCTCACGAGAACTTGAGCGGGGGGCAGGATGGACGCGAGGCGATTCATAGTCAGGGGGGCGATTATGCACCTGACAGCGAATTAGCACAAAAAAGCCGCCAGGGTAACTGGCGGCTTTGTCAGGAAAACGACGCACAACGTGCATGTAAAGAGCTACATCAGACGTTTTGGTGCTTCGTGGTGGTGGTTCTGTACCTTGCTCTTGTGGCGCACAACTTGGCGATCCAACTTATCTACCAGTTCATCTACAGCGGCGTAGAGATCAGCGTGGGCACTTTCGGCAAACATGTCGCTGCCCTTCACATGGATATTGCATTCGGCGCGTTGCCGACCTTGTTTTTCCTTTTGCTTTTCAATGGTGAGCAACACCTTGACATCCACAACTTGGTCGAAATGCCGGGTGATGCGATCAAGCTTGGTCGTTACATAGCTGCGTAACGCCGGGGTCACTTCCAGATGATGGCCGCTGATCGTCAAGTTCATGAAACACCTCCTAAATTCCATGGTTCGGGCAATTCACTATGCGCGTCCGCATAGCGAAAATCAAGCTGGTTTCGACCGGCCATTGCAACAAGCTGCAACCCATCCGATGTGCGGTTCCTGGCTCCAGGCTTGAACGAGCAAACGATTTCATCTGATGAATTTGCGCCCCGTTTGGCGGCACAAGTGGCGCTCGCCCGGCGGTGCGATAATTCGCAGATTCATTGCATTTCATTGAGCAAAACCGTGGAAATTACCCCTAGTCGGTAGCTTTCATTCCCCTGCGCTGCGTCGGGGATTGAAAGCCGAACCAATCCTCCTCTCGCCATCAAAACCCCAGGGAATGAGCCATGCTCAATATCTTTTCGCTCGCCAATGGACGCCTCTTTCAAGAAGAGATCGAGTCCCTGGAAGAGCTCAGCAAATTCCAGCCGATCTGGGTGGATCTGGAATCACCCTCACCCGAAGAAAAGCGCTGGATCAAGCAGCACTACGGCCTGTCCATCCCCGAAGACGCGATGGACGAGGACATTGAAGAGTCCGCCCGTTTCTATGAAGAAGACAACGGCGACCTGCACATCCGCAGTGACTTTCTGGTGGCCGATGAAGAGTCGCCGCACACGGTGCGTGTGGCCTTCATCCTGAACCAGCACAACGCCTCGATGAAAAGCCGTGGTGTGCTGTTTTCCATACACGACGAAGACGTGCCCGTGCTGCGGCTGATCCGCATGCGCGCGCGCCGTGCGCCTGGGCTGATTGAAGACGCCAAAGACGTGCTGCTGAAGCTGCTGGACGCCGACGCAGAGTACTCGGCCGACACGCTGGAAGACATTTACGTCGACCTGGAAAAAGTCAGCGGCCGTGTGCTCGCCGGCAACGTGACCGACGAACTCGCCAGCGAAGTGCTGAGCTCGATTGCGCGCCACGAGGATTTGAACGGCCGCATCCGCCGCAACATGATGGACACACGCCGCGCCTTGAGCTTCATGATGCGCAGCAAGATGCTCAACGCCGAGCAGTTTGAAGAAGCGCGGCAGATTCTGCGTGACATCGACTCACTCGATTCACACACGGCCTTCTTGTTCGACAAGATCAACTTCTTGATGGACGCCACCGTCGGTTTCATCAACATCAACCAGAACAAGATCATCAAGATCTTCTCGGTGGCCAGCGTGGCCTTGCTGCCGCCGACCTTGATCGCCAGCATCTACGGCATGAACTTCAAGTACATGCCCGAACTCGACTGGACGCTGGGCTACCCCTACGTGCTGGTGTTGATGATTGCCAGCGCGGTGGTGCCCATGTTGTACTTCCGCAAGCGCGGCTGGCTCAAGTAACGACCTAGTCCCTTGCTCACACGTTCTCGGCCAGCGCCACCAGGCGCTGGTACCAAGGATGCGCCGGGTCGCGCAGCATGGTATGGGTCTGGAAATGATCCAGCCCCTGCTCCATATGGAACGAAACCAGGCGCCCCTGCGCTTCCAGCAATGCCGCCAGTCGCTTGTTCGACGACTGCACACGTGCGCTGTCGTGCTCGCCATAGGTCAACACAAACGGCACGCTGTTGCCCGCCGTCCAGCTCATGGGGCTGAACAAGGCGTCGTGTGCCGCATCGGCCAGCAGCATGGTGTAGACGCGTTCCTCCAGGCTGCCAACCGCCGGTGCCGGGTGGTGGATGTCCATGATGCCGCTGATGGGCAAGGCGCCACACACACGGCCCACGCCATTCAACCGGTCTTGGCAGCGCAACGCCGTCAGTGTCGACAAGTGCCCGCCCGCAGAGTGGCCCGACAGATACAGACGCTGCGCGTCGCCACCCCACTGGCCCACATGTTCGGCCACATGGCGCAGCATGGTCAGGCTGTCTTCCAGCCCATCGGCAATGAGATTCGGCGCCAGCCGGTATGAAGGCGCGACCAACACAAAACCCAGCGCCGTGACGTGGCGCGCCATGAAGTTGGCGTATTCGCGGTAGCCATTGGTCCAGCCACCGCCGTGCCAGAACACCAGCACGGGCGCGTTTTTCGCCTGTTTTGGGGCGAACACGTTGAAGCGCTGCAGGCGATGTTCGCCATAGGCTTGGTCCAACGCCACCAGATCAGTTTGCGTGATGGGGTCCTGCGCCCAATGCATCACGGTTTGGGCGTAGTGCAAGGCGGCCGGAAACGGCATGGGCATTTGGTGATCGGGATCGAACACATCGCGCGCGATGTCCATCTGCGCCGAGGGATTGAGATTGGATAAGGTCATGTCAGATGCCCAAGCCCCCGAGTGATTTGCCACCGTCAACAAACAAGGTCTGCCCGGTGATGAAGCTGGTGGAAGGTGCTGCCAAAAACGCAATCGCGTTGGCGATTTCATCGGGGCTGGCGGCTTTGCCAGAGGGCTCAATCTTTTCCCAGGCGCTGAACATTTCGGCCGGGGCCGAGCGTGTCATGGGGGTGTCGGTAAAACCGGGCGCCACCGAGTTCACGGCGATTTGTGCATCACGCAATTCCATGGCCATGGCGCGTGTCAAACCAATTACCGCGGCCTTGGACGCCACATAGTGCGCAAAGCGTGTGCCACCCAGTGCGCCACGCGAGGAGATGGTGACGATGCGCCCACCGGCCTTCATGCGGCGTGCGGCTTCCTGCGCCGGAATGAAGGTGCCGATGACGTTGACCTCCAGCATTTGGCGAAACGCGTCTTCGGTCAGTTCCAGCAGCTTGGCATCGTTGTAGATGCCTGCGGCGCAGACCATCGCGTCAACACGCGGTGCCGCGTCCAGCACCGCACAAACGGCTTCGCGCTTGCAGATGTCGGCCACTGCCGCAGTCACGTCCAGGCCCTGCTCTACGAGCTTGGCGACGGCCGATTGCAGTTGCGCGGCCGAGCGGTCCATGGCCACAACACTGAAGCCGTCGCGCGCCAAACGCGCGGCCGTGGCCAGGCCTATGCCTTGTGCGGCGCCGGTGACAAAAGCGACCGGCCGGCTGGAAGATATTGAAGAATGAGTCATATCAAAAAATCTTATGCATTCGCAGAAACACAAAACGGTGTGAAGTGCGCCACCGACTGCGCCAGCGTGTAGTGCGGCTGCCAAGCCAGTTCGCGGGCGGCAGCACTGATGTCCGAGGCAGCGGTGCGCACGTGTGGAAAGCCGGCAAAACCACCCGTGGGCGGTGTGCGCACCTCCAGCTGCAGCGCAGGGTAAAGCTGGCGCACGGCATCGACAAAATCATCAAAGCTGCACAGCTGGCCCAAGCCAATGGTGTAGACACCCTGGGCCGGATCCGGTGCGGTCAGCGCCGCCACATTGGCCAGCGCGCAGTCACGGGCATCAATGAACTCCTCGCCACCGCGCCACACCACATACGGGTCATCGATGACCGAAACACGGCCACGTGCCGCAGGTGATGCCAGTGATGACAATACCCGCCCGGGCACCGACGTGCCAGGCCCGGGCCAGGCACTGATGACCGCCGCATAACGCAGCGACACCGTGCTCACGCCATACAAGTCGCGGTACAGCAGAGCCAGATGTTCACCCATCACCTTGGTCGCGGCGTAGATGGAGCCGGGCCGGTGGCTGATGGACTGGAGCGTGAAGTCTTCGGGAAAGGCCGCACCTTCAAAGCTGCCAAACGCTGGGTAGGCCACGGTGGTGGAACTGGCCAGCACCACACGGTGCAGGCTGTGCTTGCGTGCCAGCTCCAACACATTGGCGGCGCCCATGACGTTGACCTTGATGCCCTTCAACGGGTTCTCGCGAATGGCGGTCGACAGCAGCGCCGCCGTATGCACGATGCGCCGCACGCCACACTGGGTGATCAGGCGCTCCAGCGCCATCACGTCGGCCACATCGCCTTCCAGCACACGCACACGTGGGTGCGACACGATGCTGGCAATGGCCTCGCGCGCAGGGCGCAAGTCCATCAGAAACACATCTTCGCCCCGCTCGGCGAGCAGTTGCGCGGTGTGGCAGCCGATGACGCCGGCGCCGGTGATCAGGGTGGGCACGCGAAGCACTCCTTTGGGAAGGTGCGGCTTTTAAAAAGCCGCACCAAGTCAGCCCATCAATCGGCTTGAATGCCAAACTCTTTGATGACCTTGCCGTAGCGCACATGGTCGTCTGCCACCAGCTTGGCCAGCTTGGCGGGCTCGCCACCCACGGGCACCACGGCCAGACCGGTCAGGCGCGCCTGCACATCCGGCATCTTCAGGATTTCATTGGCATGGGTGTTCAGCAGCTTGACCAGCTCCGGCGACATGCCCTTGGGGCCCATCAGCGCTTGCCAGGCGCCCACATCGGCGTCTTTGAAACCCTGCTCGGTGAGTGTGGGCACATTCGGCTGGAACGGCGAGCGCTGTGGATCGGCCACACCCAAGACCACCAGCTTGCCCGCAGTGACGTGTTGCGCCACCGGGCCCAGCGTGGTGTACATCATGGGCACGTGGCCGCCCACCATGTCGGCCACGGCGGGCACGCTGCCACGGTAGGGCACCTGGGTGATCTTCACACCGGCCGACTTGCCGAACATTTCACCCAGGATGTGCATGGGCGAGCCGTTGCCGGGGCTGGCGTAGGTTTGGATCTTGCCGGCCTTGACATTGCTCACCAGGTCTTTGACGCTGCTCACACCCGAAGCAGTGGTGGCCACCACAAACAGTGACTGCGTGCCGAGTTCGATGATGGGTGTGAGGTCATTCACTGGGTCATACATGGCGCCAGCGCCGGGCTTCAACACCAGCGTGGCGATGGACACCGTGTTCGGTGCCAGCAGCAGCGTATAGCCATCGGGCGCGGACTTCGCCACATAAGACGTACCAATGGTGCCAGCGGCACCGGTGCGGTTTTCCACCACCACGGGTTGACCCAAACGCGCCGAAAGCTTCTCCGCCATGATGCGGCCCAACACATCGGTATCGCCGCCAGCGGGGTAGGCCACCACGATGGTGATGGGCTTGTTTGGGTAAGGCGCTTGGGCGGTGGCTGGCCCGGCTGACAGGGTCAGCGCGGCGGATGCAACTGCGGCCAGCGCGAGGCGACGCGTGAATTTCATGGTCAATCCTTAGAGAGAGTGGAGCGTGGGGAACGCGTGAAACAAGGAAACGAAACGGTGAAAAGGGATCAGGGGAAAAACGCAAATCAAGGGAAATCAAAGACTGGCGCCCGACCGACTCGAAGTACCGCGAATCATGCGCAAAACCTCGTTAGGGGAGTGGCTCCATAGCGCCCCACACCGCTGCGGCGGACGCTACGATGACAATCTTATGAATATAAAAAATCATCGTCAATATAAATTTTAAAGAAATCTATAGAATCCAACCAGTGAAACAAAACAGGGGGAGGACGGCGGCTGGAGCAGCCATTTCAGCCCACGCAAGCACAATGCCGGGCTTTGATGGCGGCCAAGTGCACCCCTTCCAAATACGGAGACAATTTGCTGATGGCACTTCCATCCACCGACAGCATAGGCGCCGACAAAACCTTGGCCGACCGCGCGCTGCGCCTGCTGCGCGACGACATCCTGGCCGTACGCCTGGCGCCCGACACTAGGCTGCGCATTGCCGAGCTGCAGACCCGTTACGACCTGGGCATCAGCCCCTTGCGCGAAGCTTTGCTGCGGCTGATCAGCGAAGGTTTGGTGGTGGCCGAAGGCCAGCGCGGTTTTGCCGTGGCGTCGATCTCGCTGGCCGAACTCGAAGACCTGACACGCGCCCGTGTGCGGCTGGAGTCGGCCATACTGGCCGAGGCCATTGAAAAAGGGGATGACGAGTGGGAAGCCGGCATGCTCGCCGCGTTCCACCGCCTCTCACGCACGCCCATTCCCACTGACGTGCACGACTCCGCCGCCACGCTGGAATGGGAAGAACGCCACCGCGCGTTCCACCAGTCGCTGGTGGCCGGCTGCGGCTCGGCCTGGCTGCTGCGCATGCAAGCGCAACTGGCCGAGCACTCACAGCGCTATCTGCGTGTGCGGCTGTTCCATTCGGTGCCGCTGGCGCAAATGATGCGCAACGTCGACAACGAACACCGCGACCTGATGCAGGCCCTGCTTGACCGCGACGCACCACGCGCGGCCAAGCTGATGCAAGAACACCTGGAGACCACGGCGGGTGCGGTGGCCAGTTTGTGGAAGACCGAGCTGGCTACAGCCGCTGAACCACGGCGCGCGACCGCTCGTTAGGCGCGTTAGTTCAGGCTGTCGCCTTGTAGCGCAAGGCCTCCACCACCAGCGCCAAAGCCGGCGATGCGCGCCGGGTGGCGTAATACAGGTGGTAGCCCGGAAAACTCACAGCCCAATCGTCCAGCACCGTGACCAGGCGGCCAGCGGCCACGTGTTCGCGCACCAGTTCGCCGGGCAGCCAGGCCAGACCGTGCCCGGCAAGGGCTGCCGACAAAATCAGCTCGCCATTGTTAAAAGCCAGGCGCCCGGTCACGCCCATGTTGACGGCTTTGCCGCGCTTCTTGAACTCCCAGTTCATCAGCCCGCTGTGTGTGGGCAGGCGTCTGCCAATGCAATCATGGTCCGCCAGGTCTTGCGGCCTGCGCGGCGGCGCATGGCGCGCAAAGTAGGCCGGCGCGCCCACCACCGCAAACTGCATGTCGGGTGCGATGCGCACGGCAATCATGTCCTTGGCCACATCGCCGCCCAGGCGCACGCCCAGGTCAAAACGCTCGGCCACGATGTCGGTGAAACGGTTGTCGGCGCTGATCTCCAGCTTGATGTCGGGGTACTGCAGCAACCACGGCTCCAGCTTGGGCCAGACGATGGACTTCACCGCGTGTTCACTCGCCGTGATGCGCACCGTGCCGGCCGGCTTGCCGCGCATTTCGTTGAGCACATTGAGCTCGGCTTCAATGTCGGCGAAGCGTGGTCCCACGGTTTGGTACAGCCGCTCGCCCGCCTCGGTGGGCGACACACTGCGTGTGGTGCGGTTCAGCAGCTTCAGATCCAGCCGCTGCTCCAGCGCACGCACGGTCTGACTCAGCGCCGACTGCGAAACACCCAGTTGCGCCGCGGCCCGCGTAAAGCTGCTCACACGCACCACGGCGGCAAACGCTGCGAGGTCGTCAAAACGCGTCATTGATTAGCCTGCCTTCTAAGCCTATGTTGATTTTGCAGTCTATTCATTCAATCAAGCGCTGTCTAGACTCATTGCCATGTCTGCAAAACCCCTCCTCTGCCGCGTTGCCGCATGTGCGCTCACCTTCTGTGCCATGTTGCTGGAAAGCGGGCAAGTCAGTGCTGAGGCCAACCGCGTCACATTCCCCAAGGCACTCGACAGCCTGGTGCACTACACCACGGTGAAACGCGGCGACGTGACCGAACACATGCTCACCACGCAAGAAGCATTGGACGCCGTGAAGTTGGGCCAGGCCATTCCCAACGGCACACACGTGGTGCTGGTGGACTACCGAGACAACAAGGTCTTTCGCTACTTTGTGATGGAAAAAGGCGACGGCTGGGGTGCGGACTTTGCGGCATCGCGGCGCACCGGCGACTGGCAGTTTCAGGCCTTCAAGCCAGACAAAACCATCAACCTCAGCGAGAACTCGGCACGCTGCCAAGCCTGCCACCAAGGGCGCGCGGACAGCCAGTTCCTCTACACCTTCAACGACCTCAAGCGCTCGCCTTAAAACCCACACCACACCGATAGACGACGCCGCACATGGTGAACATCACATTCTTATGGCGGCTGCTCCTGGCCTTTTGCGCAGGCGCCTTGCTGCTGCTGGCGCTAGCCTACTACTGGCTGGAAAACACCACACACGAATGGATAGGCACCGGCCTCTTTGCCTTGCTCATTGGGCACAACCTGCTGCATAGACGCTGGTGGGGCAACGTCATCCAGCCACGCCGCACGCCAGACTCTAGGCTAGACCGGGCGCTGAGCCTGTCACTGCTCACCAGCATGCTGGCGCTGCTGTTCAGCAGCCTGGCGATCTCGCAAACCGTCTTTGCTTTTCTGCGGCTGGGCGGCGGGTTCAGCGCACGCCAGATCCACATTTTCGCCGCCTACTGGTGCGTGGTCCTGGTGTCGGTGCATCTGGGCTTTCGCTGGCAGCGGGTGATGCAGTTCGTGCGTCACGCACTGCACCTCCACGCCGACAGCAAAGCCCGCAGCTGGGGCCTTCGTGTGGCCGCCGCGGCCATCGCCACCGTCGGTTTGCAGAGTTCTTTTGTGATGGAAGTGGGCAGCAAGCTCACGCTGCAAATGAGTTTGGAGTGGTGGGACTTTGCGCAATCGACGCTTGGCTTCTTTCTGCGCTGGTTATCGATTTTGGGGCTCTACACGACCGCCACGCACTACGCCTTGCAGTGGATGCGTACACGCGATTGATTAGCAATGCTTCTAACGGCATCTTGATTCATCAGTCTAGTCATTCAATCGATGCAAACCTAGACTTCCGGCCATGGACTCCAAACAACCCACCACCCACCTCGGCGCCGTGCTCGCAATCATCATCACCAGCTATCTCATGCTGGTGGTCGACATCTCCATCGTGCTCACCGGCCTGCCCAAAATCCAGGCCGAGTTGCAGTTTTCGTCGGCCAGCCTGTCGTGGGTGCAAAACGCCTACACGCTGGCCTTTGGTGGCCTGTTGCTGCTGGGCGCGCGGGCGGGCGACATCCTGGGCCGGCGGCGCATGTTTGTGGCGGGTCTGATGTTGTTCACCGCCGCCTCGTTTGCCATCGGTGTGGCGCAGTCGCCGGCCTGGCTGCTGGGTGCGCGGGCCGTGCAAGGTATGGGCGCAGCCATCTTGGCGCCTTCAACCTTGGCGTTGCTGTCCAGCCACTTTGCCGAGGGGCCTGCACGCACACGCGCCCTGGCCTACTACTCTGCAGCCGCTGGCGTGGGGGCGAGTTTGGGTCTGGTGTTAGGTGGGCTGGTGGCAGACCTGATCTCCTGGCGCGTCGGCTTTTTCATCAACCTGCCCATAGGGCTGGCCTTGGTGTGGTGCGCTCAGCGTTACCTGGCGGAAACGCCGCGCCGTGCGGGCCAGTTGGACGTGGTGGGTGCCATCACCTCCACCGTGGGCATGAGCGCACTGGTCTACGGCATCGTGCGTTCTGCGGAAGTCGGCTGGGGTGATGGGCTGACCGAGTTGTCGTTTTTGGCGGGGCTGCTGCTCATCGTGGTCTTTGTGTTCCACGAAGCGCGCACCAGCCAGCCCATACTGCCGCTGCGCCTGTTTGCCAGCCGCGAGCGCAATGGCGCCTACGCCGCACGCATGCTTTTTCTCGGTGGCATGGTGGGCTTTTGGTTCTTCACCACGCAGTACCTGCAAGCAGTGTTGGGCTACCGGCCATTACAGGCGGGCCTGGCCTTTCTGCCCACCACCATTCCCAACTTTGGGGTGGCGATGATGGTGCCCCTGCTCACCCGCAAATGGGGCAACACACGCCTGCTGGCCATAGGCCTGGGCACGGCCGCCGTGGGCATGGCCTGGCTGGCGCAGGTCAGCGCACATTCGCCTTACCTCAGCAGCGTGGCGCTACCCATGGTGTTGATTGGTGTTGGCCAAGGCGCGGTTCTGGGCCCGCTCACGGTAGCGGCGGTGGCCGGGGTGCACAAGGAAGATACCGGCGCGGCTTCCGGGCTGGTGAACGTGGCCCATCAACTGGGTGGCTCGCTTGGCTTGAGTGTGTTGGTGGTGGTTGCTGCTTTCACCACGACCAACACCTCGAACACATCCGAGCACCTGGCGCAGCGTATCGCCAACACCTTCCACGCCAGCACGGTGATGCTGCTGCTGTCGCTTGCGTTGGTGCTGCTGTGTATTGCGCGCCCCGGCCGCAAGCCATCGGCCCTGCCGCAAGCCTGAACCTCTCACCCACCCAACGGAGCCCCTGCCATGAAGACATTTCTCGCCGCCACACTGTTCACCTCCATGCTGGGCAGCTTGCATGCGCAGACACCCGCTGCCGCAGCAATACCCGCCCCTGTCACCAGCTCAAAGGCCACGCCATCACGCGCACAAAGCTTGTTTGGCGACGTAGCCCCCAAGCTGGCCGACTTGACCGACAACGTGCTGTTTGGCGACGTGTGGGCGCGCCCCGGCCTGTCGCCGCGCGACCGCAGCCTGGCGACCGTCAGCGCCTTGATTGCCATGAACCGCCCAGACCAGTTGCGCTCACATCTGGCGCTGGCACGCAAGAACGGCATCACACAAGAAGAGCTGGTTGAGACCATCACCCACCTGGCGTTCTACGCGGGCTGGCCCAGCGGCGTGAGCGCCGCACTGGTGGCCAAAGAAGTTTTCGCCCAGCCTTGACCTTTTACCCCCCTCTTCAGGCCTTCACCATGAGCATTCTTCACACCCCGCACCGCAGCCGCGCCACCAAAGCAGCCCACTGGCTGGTCGCCCTCGCCTTGCCCATGTGCGCCAGTGCCGCACCGCTGGTGCTGCAAGAACAAGGCAGCTTCGCCGTGGGCGGCACGGTGGTCACCGCACCCGGCACCTACAACCCAGCCAAGCCGGGCGCGGAAGGCCAAACCCTGCACGGCGACCACGCCTATGTGTTCTACCAGGTGCCCGAGAAGCCACGCAAATTGCCGCTGGTGATGTGGCACGGCGCCGGCCAATCGGCCAAGACCTGGGAGAGCACACCCGATGGCCGCGAGGGTTACCAAAACATCTTTCTGCGGCGTGACTTTTCGGTCTACCTCATCGACCAAGCACGTCGCGGCAAAGCCGGCCGCAGCACCGTTCCCATGACGATTCCGGCCGCCCCGGACGAACAGCAATGGTTCAACCAGTTCCGCATCGGCGTATGGCCCGAGTTCTTTGCCGGGGTGCAATTTCCACGTGCGGCTGAAGCCATGGAGCAGTACTTCCGCCAGATGACACCGAACACCGGCGCCTTCGATGTGGAGGTCACATCCAACGCCACCGCTGCGCTGTTCAAGAAGATAGGCCCCGGCATTCTGGTGACACACTCACAAGCCGGTGGCCCGGGTTGGGTCACGGCCATGAAGTCGCCCCATGTGCGCGCGGTGGTGGCCTACGAGCCCGGCAGCGGCTTTGTGTTTCCGCAAGAAGAACTGCCCGCCAGCTTGAGCAGTTCCGGTGGCGCGCTAGAGCCTGTAGCTGTGCCGCTGGCCGACTTCATGCAGCTCACCAAGATTCCCATCGTCATCTACTACGGCGACAACATTCCCGAGCAAGCCACGGACAGCCCCAACCGCGACTCGTGGCGCATACGCCTGGAGATGGCCAAGCTATGGCGCGATGCGGTGAACCGCCGGGGTGGTGATGTCACGCTGGTGCACTTGCCGACACTTGGCATCAAGGGCAACACACACTTTCCTTTTTCGGACTTGAACAATCTGCAGATTGCCGACCTGATGTCGGATTTCTTGAAGTCGAAAAATCTGGATGTGCGCTGAACAAAACAAGGAGAAAAAATGCAGACACGCCAACTCGGCCACAGCGCGCTCCAAGTCTCGGCCATGGGCCTGGGCTGCATGGGCATGAGCGCAGCCTACGGCCCGCCGGGCAACGTTCAAGAGATGACGGCCTTGATCCACGCGGCAGTGGATCGCGGCGTCAGCTTCTTTGATACCGCCGAAGCCTATGGCCCGTTCACCAACGAAACGTTGGTCGGCGCGGCGCTCGCGCCGTTCAAAGGCCGCGTCGTCATCGCCACAAAATTCGGCTTCGACATCAACCCCACCACAGGGCAACGCGGCGCGGGCCTGAACAGCCGCCCCGAGCACATACGTGCGGCAACCGAGGTCTCGCTCAAGCGCCTCAAGGTCGAAGCCATCGATCTGCTCTACCAACACCGCGTGGACCCCGCCGTACCGATTGAAGATGTGGCCGGTGCGGTCAAGGACTTGATCGCTGAGGGCAAGGTCAAGCACTTCGGTTTGTCCGAGCCTAGTGCGGCCACCGTGCGCCGCGCACATGCGGTGCAGCCCGTGGCAGCGGTGCAGAGTGAATACTCCTTGTTCTACCGTGGGCCTGAAGCCGACATGCTGCCCACGCTGGAAGAACTGGGTATTGGCTTCGTGCCATTCAGCCCACTGGGCGCGGGCTTTCTCACCGGCAAGATGGACGAACACACGCGCTTCGCCAGCACGGACTTCCGCTCGCTCGTGCCGCGTCTCGCGCCAGAGGCATTAAAAACCAATGTTGCGCTGGTCGAGCTTTTGCGCGACGTGGCGCAGCGCAAAGGCGCCACGCCCGCGCAGATTGCACTCGCCTGGCTGCTGGCCCAAAAGCCGTGGATCGTGCCGATTCCCGGCACCACCAAATTGCACCGACTGGAAGAGAACCTGGGCGCGGCGACAGTGGAACTCACGGCCGACGATCTGCGCGAGATTGATGTTGCGTCTGCACAGCTCAAGCTGCAAGGCGCACGTTTGCCTGAAGCGGTTTTGAAGATGACCGGGGGCTAGCGAAGCCTTTAAGCCCAATGGGCCTCTGACGCTTATGGATTGTGCGGCAGGCGCTGCAAAAAATGCAGCAGCAGAGCTTGGGCGTAAGGCCCGGCCACGGTGCGCACAAACTGCATGAAGTCGACATGTGCGTCGTCATCGGCGCGGTCGGAGATGGTGCGCACGGCCGCAAATGGCACACCATAGTCGTGGCAGACCTGGGCCACGGCCGCACCTTCCATCTCCACCGCCAGTGCCTCGGGCAACAGCGCGCGCAGCGTGACCACTTCGGCAGCAGAAGACACAAAACGATCACCACTGGCCACCAAGCCACTGTGCACACGCGCCGGGCCGGCCTGGGTCATGGCCTGGGCGGCCGTCAGCAGTTGTTGGTGCAGAGCGGCGTCGGTCGGGAAATGCGCTTGCCCATACAGCGGCACCTCAAAACGCGGAAACAGCGGCGAGGCGTCCATGTCGTGCTGCACAAAGCTGGATGCCACCACCAGGTCACCCACGGCGACACCCTGCGCCAAACCACCGGCCACGCCGGTGAACACCACGGCACACACACCAAAGTGCTCGATCAAGGCCGTCGCCGTGGTGGCCGCCGCCACCTTGCCTATCCGCGACAAGGCCAGCACCACAGGCTGGCCGTGCAGCGTGCCGGTTTGGAAATCACGCCCGGCGTGGCGTACCACTTGGGGCGCGGTCAACAGTTCGGCCAAGCCCGCTTGCTCGTCGGCCAGCGCGCTCAATATGGCAATCGGCTTCACCAAAGATCAGGCCTTGTCACGTAACGCGCGGCGCAAGATCTTGCCCACGGGGGTCTTGGGCAAATCGGTGCGGAACTCGATGATCTTCGGTTGTTTGTAGCCTGTGAGATTGGCCTTGCAATAGGTCTTGACTTGTTCTTCGGTCAGCGCCGGGTTCTTCTTGACAATCACCAGCTTCACCACTTCGCCCGATTTCTCGTCGTTCACACCGATACATGCACACTCCAGCACACCGTCCAGCTGAGACACCACGTCTTCGATTTCGTTCGGGTAGACGTTGAAGCCGCTCACCAGAATCATGTCCTTCTTGCGGTCGACAATCTTGAAGTAGCCGCGTTCGTCCATGATGCCGATGTCGCCGGTTTTGAAGTAGCCGTCGGGCGTCATCACCTTGGCGGTTTCATCGGGGCGCTGCCAATAACCCGCCATCACTTGCGGGCCCTTGATGGCGATCTCGCCGATCGCGCCTGGCGCCACATCCTGCCCGTCATCGTTTATCAGGCGGAACAAAGTGTTGGGCAATGGCAGGCCTATGGTGCCGGTGTATTCGGTGCTGTTGGTCGGATTGCAACTGGCCGATGGCGAGGTCTCGCTCAAGCCATAACCTTCACAGATAGGGCAGCCGGTTTTCTCCAGCCAGAGCTTGGCCACGGCCGATTGCACGGCCATGCCGCCGCCCACCGACACCTTCAGGTGGCTCCAGTCCACGGTATTGAAGTCGGGGTGGTTGGCCATGCCGTTGAACAAGGTGTTCACCGCCGGCAGGCTGTGGATCTTGTGTTTCGACAACTCTTTGAGCATGCCCGCGATATCACGCGGATTCGGAATCAGGATCAGCTTGCCACCAATACGCAGCGTCAGCATCATGCCCACGGTGAACGCGAAGATGTGGTACAGCGGCAAGGCGCACACGGCAACGGGCTGTACACCCTCGGCCACTTTGTCCATCACCGGCTGGTTCCAGCTTTGCGATTGCAAGGCGTTGGCCACGACGTTGCGGTGCAGCAGAACCGCGCCCTTGGAGACCCCGGTGGTGCCGCCGGTGTATTGCAGCACGGCAATGTCTTCACGCCCCACCTGCACCGGCTTGAAGCTGGCTTTTGTGCCTTTGGCCACCGCATCGTTGAAACGCACGGCCTGCGGCAGGTGGTAGGCGGGCACCATCTTCTTGACGTTGCGCACCACGTAGTTGACCAGCGCGCCCTTCAAAAAGCCCAACTGGTCACCCATGGCGCACATCACCACGTGTTTCACCGGCGTGGCGGCCAGGCACTGCTCCAGCGTCGCGGCAAAGTTCTCCACAATGATGATGGCCTTGGAGCCGCTGTCTATCAGTTGGTGCTCCAGCTCGCGCGGTGTGTACAGCGGGTTCACGTTCACCACCACCAGGCCGGCGCGCAGAATGGCCGCCACCGCCACGGGGTACTGCGGCATATTGGGCATCATGATGGCGACGCGGTCACCCTTGACCAAACCCAGGCTCTGGAAATAGGCAGCCAGTTGGCGGCTCAGCACATCGGTCTGCGCGTAGGTCACATCGGTGCCCATGAAGCTATAGGCCGTGGCGTCGGCAAACTTCTTGAACGACACCTCCATCAGCTCCACCAACGAGGTGTAGATGTCGACGTCAATTTGCGCGGGAACGCTGGCCGGGTAGCTCTTGAGCCAGATCGGGTCGGTCATGAAACAGTCTCCAAACTTAAGAATTTTCTGCGGCGATTGTCGCGCACGCCCAAGCGGCAAATGACGCTTAGGCGACATAACGTCGCCGCAAAGGCCGAGACTACTCGATCGCCTTGCCCATATCCTCGACCACCTTCTTGGCGTCGCCAAAGACCATCATGGTTTTGTCCATGTAGAACAACTCGTTGTCCAGGCCCGCATAACCCGCGGCCATGCTGCGTTTGTTGAC
>NZ_JBMOXA010000019.1:0-89119 GCF_049316285.1 Variovorax sp. HJSM1_2
GGCCAAAGCCTTGCTTTTTCTTGGTGATGATGTCGTCGGGCAAGAAGCCGCGCAGAGCCTCTTTGAAGAACCAGCGTAGCTTCAAGCCCTTGAGTTTGTAGCTCGTGGGCAGGTTCATGGAGAACTGCAGCAAGCGATCGTCCAGAAGAGGGAAGCCGACCTTGACGTCTGCCAGGCTTGTCGCCCCCATCACCTTGGGCAGGTCGCTTTCTGCCAGGGTAAAGCGCCAGTCGAAAGCCAGTTCTTCATTGACTGCGCTGGCGGGAGGGGTCGCGCGCCACACATTTTGCTGCCAGCGCAGCGGCAGTGTTTGGTCCACCTGTTGCAGGAAGGCCGGTGTAAGAACATCGGCCACACCCAGGCGCATCACCAAGTTGTACATCTGCAAGCGGTCTGGCATGGGGGCGCTGGCTTGTTCTACATAACTAGCCGCTTTGCGCAGCAACGGCAGCTTGCCGGCGGCGGTACCGAGCAGGGGCTCCATGGCGTGGGTACGCAGTGGGCCGGGCAGCGTTTGGTACCAGCCAAAAATACGTTGCTTGGCGTAGCGGCTGTTACCGCCAAAAAGCTCGTCGCCACCGTCGCCCGCTAACAGCTTGCTGACACCGTCTTCCTTGGCCATTTTGGCGCAGTAGTAGGAGGGCACGGCAGAAGAGTTGCCAAACGGTTGGTCGAAATGTGCCGCCACCATGGGAATGCTTTTCACCAGGTCGGCGGGCGTCACATAGTATTCATGATGCTCGGTTTTGAATTGTTTGGCCGCAATACGGGCGAACGCCATTTCGTCATAACCTTGGGCTTCAAAGCCGATGGAGTAGCTGGCGACGGGCTGCCCTGCAGCCAAGCCCGCCATGCCTGCGACGGTAGAGCTGTCGGTGCCGCCACTTAAAAAACATGCAGGTTTGCTGCCGTCGAGTTGTTCGCGGGCTGCATCCAGCAGCAGGCTGCGGAACTCATCGCGCAGGGTGTCGAACGAGACGTTCTGAGCTTCTTTGAACACCGGCTGCCAGTAGGGCGCAACCGTCAACTTGCCGTTTTTCCACAACGCGTAGTGGCCGGGCGGCAGACGAAACACGCCCTTGAAGATGGTGCGTGGTGAAGGAATGCAGTGAAAGTAGAGGTAGTCGAAGATGGCCTGCGGGTCAACGCCCTGGCTGAAGTCGGCCAGTTCGTCGGCACGCTGAGCAAACTGCAAACCCTCCGGCGTTTCACAATAACAAAGCGTCTGGATGGCGAAGCGGTCGACCGCTAGCAACACACTACCGTCCGGCAAGTGCAGGCCAAGGGCAAAGTCGCCCTGGACGTCCGATAGTTTCTTCACGTCGGCGGCGAGGCCCAGTTGGCTCCATGCGGCAACGAGTCCTTGGTCTCGAGCCATCGCGGTGGTTGCTGCGCCGGAGAAGCGAGGTGAGCCAAGGGCCAGAGAGGGGCGTTGCGTGGACATGAGGTATGGCGGGTTGGTAAGGTTGTCTAGTAACGGGAAGACGATTTAAATCTGTAGATTGGAATCGGCACTTGAATGAATCGGCGGCTATTGCAGGGCGCCTGCCAAGCGCTGACGGTTGAGCGTCAACGCGCGGGTGCCAGCCGGCAGACGGAACTCTGCGGTGGGCACCAGGCTTTGTTGGTGGGCGGTGCCGGCATCGGTGTTGGCATACGCAGAAGCGGCGCGGGCTACGGCCAGCAACGCATTCGGGTCGTTTGTCACTTCCAGCAAGCGGTCCGTATGATAGTTGCCTTGTGCGTGCCCAGCCAGAGGGCTGCCTAGGCTGCCGTGTCCGATGACCAAATTATTCACAAGCCACTCCTCGTAAGGGGGCGAGAATTTCTGTTGCCAGCTGTGCACCAGAATGCCGTTGCTCAGCGGATTGAGCAGAGTGTTGTGAGACAAATACAGCCCGTTTTGTGGCCAACGTGGTCCCTCTGCTCCGAAGGAGATCAGGGCTGGATTCGCCGTGGTTTGGCTCTGGCCAATGATGTTCCCCACCACAAATGCCAAGCCTCCATTGGGAAACTCCAGCTCGTAAGAGGCTTGGCCATCGCTGCTGTCGACCAGCATGTTGTAGAAGATGCGGCTTTCGCGCGCACGTGATTTGAGCAAGTGCCCTTGAAACCCCTGTTGAAAGTGGCTGCCCAGGACTTTGACCGAAGCGATGCTACCGACATACAGCAAATGGTGCAGTGCCCCGCCTTGAAAACGTGGCGCTGCACCGAACTCGCTGTTGAGCACCTCGAGCGTGGCATCTGCATCGTTGCCCGTGAGCAGTCCCATTTCGTTGTCAATGAAAGCGCAGCGGTTGACGACGAGATGTCCCGATTCAAAACGAATGCCTGCTCCATTGCCACTTGCTACACGCACGCCGCGGAACTCGATGTTCTCCACGGTCACGCGGCCGCGACGTACGACCCACAGCGCCTTGCCTTCAGTCGCTGCGCCGTTCGACGCAAACACCGGACGCGTGCCTAGTCCGCGCAAGGTGATGCGTTTGCCCTCAATCAGCAGCGGCCAGTTGAGGTACTGACCCGGTGCGATTTCCACGACATCGTCATCTTGGGCGGATGCCACGATTTCACGCAGCTTGTTCGGTGAGTCTTGGGGCCCGACGTAAAAGGTCGCGGCTCTGGCTATGCCCTGATTCAGCAGCAACAGGCCCATGAGGACTGCGACGCACAGTGGCCGCGAGAGTGACGGGTTGAACGGAAAATGCATGTCGTCGGAAATGTGAGCGAAGTTTGCCTGGATGAGCAGTATCGCGTTGTGACATTCAAAAATCACACGGGTTTGATTTTTTGAAATTTTGCCGGGGGACTTACGGGGCAGATCCGCAAAAACTGGTTGGTCCTTAGCCGCGCCTATCCCGTAACCGGGCTACGAATTGGTCGGTCTTATTCGCACCATGTCGGACTGACATAGGCCCGCTTCGATTTTGATGGTGTACTGGTTGTTGTGTTGAAAGACCATCCCGGCGCTTGTGCCGAGAGGGTGCTTGAACCAATCATGCACAACGAATCGATGGTGCCGCGAGCCGGACCAGCATGACCGAGTCCGTATGTTTAACGGTGTTCATTGTCTTATTGTTATCTGCCAAGATAAGCGATGGGGCGGGGGGCATCAGGGACTGTTTCAACCGAGGCGACAACTGGCTTGACGCGCGCTGCAGGGGCACGGTACCGTCATCAGTTCTAATCTGCTCCAAATGCAGTCGCTGCACGGCAGCCCCAGGATTCCCTTTTGTGAACATTTTTACTCCTTGACCTCAGCATGCCGACCTTATCCGTTGTTGTGATCACGTACCAACGAGACGCCTTGTTAGCCGAATGTCTTAAATCACTGAGTCAACAAACCCTCCCTTTGCACGAGGTCGTTGTTGTGGACGACGGGGGAAGTGGTAGCGCGAGAGCAGTCGTGGAGCAGTTTGGCGCGCAATTTCACTATGTTTGGCAGCCGAATGGCGGCCAGCCCAAGGCTCGCAATCTAGGCTCACGTACGGCAACGGGGGACTGGATTGCCTATCTGGATGACGACGACCTGTGGCTCCCTGAGCGCCATGCGCTGTTGAGTGAAGTCATGGCGTGCGATAAAGCCGATCTCATCGTTGGCGACTTCATCAAGTTTGGTGAGGGCTGGCTTGCGAATAGCACCATGTTTGACGAAATTGCGGACCTATCCAGTCAATTCTGGCAAGGACTTCCTTATAGGCCGGGCACCAACTTTTCCGTGATCGGGCAGTTTCCTGTCACGCGCCTGCTCCCTGTGCACCCATTCTGGCCATCGGCAATGGCTGTGCATCGAAGTTTATTGGGGAAACTCAACGGCTGGAATGAAAATCTACGCGGCATAAAATCCGAAGATTTTGAGTTTGCCTATAGGGCGATACGACAGGGAAAAACTGCAGTGATATGGACGCCAACGGTTCACTACCGATGCCATGCTGGCAATGATTCAAGCTCATCGCTTTTGAATGCAATCGGTAGAATGAATATATGGAAAATTCTGCTGCATGAACAAGAGCTTTTGGAGGATGAGGTTAACTCTCTAAAAAATGCAATTGAAGTCTCGTATCACGAAATTCTCTGGGCGGCCTTTCTCAGTAAGGATTATTCAACTGTTGTCAATATGGCGAAGAATATTTCCAAGGATGCAATGAGTTGCACCGAAAAACTGAAAGTGACAGCGTCAAAGCTAATGATTCTTAAAAACAAAGCTTTTACATAAAAACTCCATGCTACAGACGTTCAAGAAACTAATTGATACTGCTAAGGCATATTGGGGATGCCTTCATTTATTAAAATCAAGATCTACCCAAGTATTTTCTGCGCATAAGCACCTGCTATTGCTGACGTGGGCATATCCTCCAGATGTAACGGGAGGGGTTTATCGCCCTGCATCAATGGTGCGTGAGGCAAAAAAGCGTGGATGGAATATTACTGTACTCAGCGGGCCTGCTCCAGATCATGTTACAGAGGCAGGAAGGTATCTGGAGAACTATGTTTCAAATATCGGAACCATCGTTCGACTTGAGAAGTCGAAAATTAGTCCAAGTCACAAGTTATTCTGCCCAACGATCAGTGGTGGATTTTTGAATTTAATTGAAACGATTAAACAGGGGAAACAGGTTTGCTTAAAGAATCCACCCTCTGTTATTGTTGCTTCAGGGCCACCATTTCATAATTTTGTTGCAGCATGGGTTCTCGCAAAATTTTGTGGTGTGCCATACATTCTCGACTACAGAGATGAGTGGACAGAGTGTCCTTTTGATTTTGTTGAGACTGGCAATACAGACACGTATTTCGAAAAAAAATGCATTGAAAATGCTAACGCTATTATTTTTACGACGCAGTCGCATTTTTTGCATCAAAAGAAAGTTTTTAATATTCCCGACAACAAGCGTGTGGCTCTGATTCCCAACGGCTGGGAGGCGGAGGATGTGCCTGGGGAGGACACTGTCAATCCATTGGCTCCGGTCAATTTGCGGATTGCATTTGTGGGGCACCTAGGTGAGCACACGCTTCCTGGCGGTGTGCTGCATTGTCTTGAAAAGGTATTTGAAAAGCATCCAGAGCTTTCGAGCTGTATTCGCGTAGCATTTGTGGGGAGCAAAAGTGGTTCAGCAATTCAACAGCTGAATGAATTCAAATACAAAGAGTCGCTTGAAATAGTTGAATCTGTCCCTAAAACTATTGCTTTGAAAATAATGCAGGATTCGGATGGGATTATTCTAATCAATGAGCCCCGGTTACATCGATATCGCCCAGGGAAATTGTATGACTACATCTCCATGAAAACCCCTATTCTTGTCTATGGTTCCGGGGGGGAGGTTGAAAATTTGGTTTCCATGTTGGGGGCAGGATTTGTGCTTTCTGAAAATAATGATCAGGAACTCTATGCAGCGCTTATGGGAATTAAGGAGTACAAGAAGAGTCTCGATAATAGTAGTATCGACTCTTGGTTGGAAAAGCATAAGCGATCTATGCTCGCAGGAAGTTTTATCGATCTACTTGAGTCTGTTGAAGCATAATTCACCATGTTGCATGCGGCAATTTTGGTGAAATTCAGCTTTTGAAATGATATTTAAAAATCTTTCGTAACTTTTCGATGAAAACCTGTTTTCTCAGAATACTCAAAACTACTCTCGGTGAGCTGAATTTTCTTGGGCTTTAAATCGTATCCCTGATGTCGAAAAAATATCAAAAAATTGCAGGCCAAGTGTTGAATGGGATTGGAACTCGAGTGCAATCATATTTTTCCGGACGGTGAGTGGTATGACGTCACTGTGGCAGTAACTGTTAACATTCGCCGGGAAAATCCACATCCTAAGATTCTGATTATCATCAGCCTAGTAAAGACGGATCGGGCTGATGTCCGAACTATAAATTGGTGAATCTGCTGCATATAGCCCCCTCATGCTGCCAGCGCCATCCAGTATTCTGATGGATAACAGCGCGACATAGAGGCCAGAATTCGCGCTGTCGGAAAGCGCGAAGAGTGCGGACAAATCGCAGTAGCGCTGCGCAATTTAATAGTGAAGCCGGTCAATTGCAGGTGCGTGCAACCTTTGCTGCAGTAGATGGAGCCTAAGTCCACTACGACGACTTCATGCGACGCCATCGTGATGCCAACCAACGATTCCAGTGGCTCCAGCAGGGGGCCCGGGTTGTGCGGGATGTCACATCTAGCGAAACCGTGGGCAGCCCCTTGATCCGCGGTGCATGGAATCTCTTTTGCTTATCTATGACCAAGCATCATTTCAGCGCAACGAGGGCGGTCATGGCAGCGCTACGCAGCTTTTGCCAACGTTCCCTTGCACTGCCGGGATAACCACGCGCCATGCGCCAGATACCGTCTGCCAACGCCAGGATAGCCTTGCGTCCGCCAGGTTGTGCCAGCAGGGGGGCCTCCCATCCAGCGCCCCCCCATCCTTGATCGCCCAAGGCGTCGTAGGCGTAGCCAGTACGAATAGCGCGGGCCAGTTGCTCGTACTCGGAGTGCGACAAGCTGTGTCCCTCGACGTGGTGCGACAGCGCGGTCGCGGCATCTTGCAAAAGCTCCGGAATGCAGCCCTTGCTTCCCATGACCACAGCTCGCGCCAGAAGAGCCTGACGCTGTTGCTGCGCAGACAATCCGTCAGCTTGACGCGGCACCAGATAGTCGCCAAGGGGCAACTCGGCCCGCAGCTTGTGTCCTACGCGCTGATCGAAGCGACGAAACACCTTGCCGCGATCCGCTCCCGCGTAGCGGATCGCTTTTGCTCCTCGCAAGCCGGTATGCTGGCGGAAAACAAAGCATGGGGCTGTCGACACGACGCCTCGAAAATGACGCGCCAGGCGCAGTTGCATATCGTAGTCTTCGGAACTCAGCAAATTCGTGTCGAAGCCACCAAGCGTGCGATATGCCGAAGCCCGCACCAACGCCGTTGCCAAATGAAAGAAGCAGCCCTCCATGAGCACAGATAACAACTGCTCATGCGCTATCTGCGGCAGTACGTGTGGGCGGCCACGTGCAATGCGCCCCCCGGGGCCGTCGCTGCCGTAGAAATGTGGGCTGTAGACGAAGCCCGCTTCCGGATGCAGGCTGAGTACCGCGACACGTGTTTCGATCGCATCGGCCAACGCGACATCATCGTCATCGAAGATCCAGATCAGATCGCCCTCGGCCAGCGACAACCCCAGGTTGACCGCGCTCGGCTTGCCACCATTTTCCTTGCGCACGTAACGGATGCGGGTGCCGTAGGCCTCGAGCAGTTCCGACGTTCCGTCCTCGGAGCCGTCATCCACCACGATGATCTCGTGCGCCGGCATGCTCTGCGTCAGCAGGCTATCCAGGCATTCGGCGATGTAGTTGGCCCGATTGAATGTGGGAACAATCACTGAGACTTTCATCGCTTGCCTCGTTTGCCTCGCAACATAGCGATGACGTCGCGCGCATCGTTCACGTGGGTCCGTGCCCCAAGCAGCACAAACACGCCGTAACTCAGCATGCCGAATATGACGAGTGCCGCCAAGCGAAGCGCCGTGGGGTCAAGTACCTGGTAGACCAATGGCCTCACAAGCGTGATACCCGCGAGCATCAGAGCAGCTGCGGCACAAGGTGGCGCGACCATGCGCCAAAGGTCACGCGAGTCCATCTGCACCAGGCCCATGGCGACGCGCAAGATGACGAGACCAATCAAGCCCAGGGCCAGCTTGGCGTAGGCGATGCCCATCATTCCCCAGCGACTGGCGACGACGATCAGGATCACATTGATCGCCACATTGGCTAGGTACAGCTTGAATGCCAGGCCTACACGGTTCTTGGCATTGAAGATCGATGCATTGATGCTGGCTGCGATAGTCAAACCTGCCCCAAGTGCGAACACCTGCAGTACGGGGACCATCTCTATCCATTGATCGCCATAGAGCAAGGGAACGATTTCGTCCGCAACCGCAGCCAGACCAAAACCGACCGGCGCAAGTGCAAAGGTCAGCAATCTACCGCTGCGCGCAATGCCATCTCGAAACCGCTCCGGCTCATTCTGCACCTGAGCAAAGGCTGGAAACAGCACGCGCTGCAACGGTTGGGCCATGCGCGTGTTGATCTCCTGTGTCAGCGAGCGTGCATTCTGGTAGATCCCCAGCGAACTGGCACCCAGTGCACGGCCTATCAGCATCAGATCCAGGTTGGAATTGAGATAGAACAGCAGGCCGTTGCCGAAGTAGCTGCTATTGGTGTGCCAGGTCTCACGCAGAAATGCCGCGTTGAAACGCAGCCGGGGCCAATAGCCCCCAACGATCAGGTACAGCACCGACTGGGCTACCGCACCAGCAATGGAGCCGGCGACCAGACTCCAGACACCGGCCCCTTGCATTGCGAAGAGAACAGATACCCCGGCGCGCAGCAGGATCATGATGGCCTGCACGGCAAAGTCGGCACGAAACAGCATCAGCCGTGCCAGCAGGCTGCGCGGCACGACTGTCAATTCTTCAAAGATGAAGACGATGCACAAAGCGCGCAGCAATTCACCCACCAAGGCATTGTCAAATACCAACTGCGAAACAAAAGACAGACCGAACACCACCACCGACAGCATCACGCCGAGCAATAGTGCGGCCCAGAACATGGTGTCTATCTGTAGTCGGGACAAGCGCGCGCGCTGAATCAAAATCGAGCCGAAGCCGAAGTTGCTGAACAAAGCCGCCAGCTCGGTCACCAGCGTGGCCATTGCGATATGGCCGAAGTCTGCGGGGGTGAGCAAGCGCGCCAACACCGCCATCGACCCGATGGTGACGCCGCTGCGGATTGCAATGCCGAGGAACGTGAACGCGGCGCCGTGCACCACGCGCTGGCTCAGATTGTTGCTGGAGGGAAAAAAGGCGCGCCGTACCAAGCTTGCGCGCCGACCGCTTGTCAACTGCATCTTCACGGTGCCCGACATGCTTTGCCAACATCAACCCGGTGGGGGGCAAGCAGCCTTGGCGGCTGGAGCAAGCGTGACGCTGGGCGCGATGACGCACGAGTAGGCCTGCTCATCATGAAGTTTGTTCTGGTTTAAATCCGGGCATTCTAACGAGGCCCTGTTGCCGGTACTTGAGCGTCAATCCAAATTTGAGGTCTCCCCTTGGTGCGGGAGAGTGGAGATTTTGGTTGGCGCGGAGTTGGGCGCGCGAGGCGCAACCACCTCGGTGGGAGCGCAATCGTGGATATGATGGCCGAGGTCCGTGACAATTTTTCTGCTTTGCAATGGCGGGTTTCTCGCGGCTTGATCTGGCGTTTTAGGCGTATGGTCTGCGTGCTGTGGTGACATGCGTCGCCCCGCGAGCCATGGTGAAGAGGAGTGTTGAGTTTGTTGCGAGCTTCCCCGTTGTTTTTTCGCTCCATCGTCAGACGGCTGCCATTGTTCACCTTGCTGGCCGTTCTGAGCCTCAGTTTCCTGACCTTTGGCTACCTCGCCTACCTTGAATTTGGGCCATTTGCTGCCGTTGAATTACAAGTTGACGAGTTGTACTTCTATTCCTGCGCAGCTCGGCATTCGATCACCGGTCTATGGCTCAATCCTGGCTGTCATGACAACAAGCCGCCGCTGATCTATCTGATCCATCAATTCGTACAGCCCCACTCCTATCTCTATAACGTCTGGGTCGGCAAACTGGCCGCTTTTGGCGTGATGCTGCTGATGGTGGGGGGCGTCGCCCAACTGGCTTTGCGTTTGGCGGAGAGGGCGGCTGCGGTGGCCTCGGTGGTCTTGTTGATTGCAGCCCTGGCGCCGAATGCGCAGTTCTGGGCGCTGAAAACCGAATCTATAGGCTTGCTCTTGGTACTTGCTGCCTTTGGCCTGATGGCCGTGCCGCGTCCCGTGGCTCATGGGAAATGTTTGGGCGCTGGGCTGCTGCTGGGGTTGGCTGTGCTGGTCAAGCAGACTAACGTGATTTTTCTAGGGCTTTCCTGTGTCTGGCTTTTGTGGATGGGGCGGGCGCATTGGCGGCAGACTCTGGGCCGTACCGCTTGCGTTGCATTGGCGGGCAGTGTCCCATTTATTGGGTATCTGGCGGGCGTCTCTTGGGAAGGGCAGGCAGAAAGCTTTTTGGCCAGTTTTTTGGTTTACCCGTCGGTTTATGCCGGAGGTGTGTCCCGAGGTTTTCACGCCTATGTGATGCGTTTTGCAAATGTGTACGAGTTGGTCACAACCGGGCGCGAGCTGCTGGTCGCGTTGTTTGTGCTTGGCATGCTGCAGACGCTTTACCGCAGGCTGGTGTGCAAAGAACCGGCCGCGAGCTTGGCTGGTCGGTGGCTGGTATTGTCGGCTGCCTTCTGTACGTTTGCTGCGGCCATGGCTGCGCCTACGTTTTGGGCCTACCACGCGATTCCCATTTGGGTTTTTATGTCGATTCTGGCGGGTGTGGCGTTTGGTGACCTGTGGACAGATCTGAAGCGTGCCCGCCCGCCGCAGGCCGTGATGCTTGGGATTGTTCTGGGCGTAAGTGCGTTCACCGGACTGCTGCAGGTTTGGCATCACAATGCTGGTCGTGGTGACCCGCCCGTCGGCATTTCTCGACCCCCATCGATTGAAGGCGCAAGCGGTCAGTACGCTTATGTTTTGGGGCCTTCATGGCCCAGCTTTTATACCGATAACGGACTGATTCCTGCATCCAATATCTTGTTTTCTTGGGCCCTACCTGGTATGCCTAAGTTTGAACTGTATACGCCACCTTCTCCGGAAAGCACCAAGGGTCAGCGTCTGGCCCAGATACAAGCCAAAAACTTAGAACAACTGTGGAAAGACTTCGCCGGCACCCCGCCGCGTTATCTCGGGCTGGTAACTGGTGTTACCAGTGCGCCGGGGAGTGATAGGTTGGTGGATGTACCAGGATTTGATGAGTATCTTCGAGCCCATTGCCGCTATTTCAAGACCATGACAATGGAACGCGCGGACCACACGCCACGGCCGCTCGTGGTCTATCGTTGCAATGGGGGATAGCGTTGAGGTGTTGTCAAACGCACTGGCTGCGTCGTTAGCACGGCTGTATGGGGCCGGCGCTGGAGCAGGGGGCGATCATTTGCTGCGTTTGTCGAGGATGGGACTTTATCGGCAACGCAGTATGCTTTTGGCTAGAACCTTCCATCCACGGGCATCACGCCAGTCGGTGCGTATGGCCATTAAGCCGCCATGCTTGGCCAGCGAGAAATTCCTGCTTGTGAGGTGAGCTGCGCCGAAGTCGCTCCAAATCCTTGCGAGCTTTCTGCTGACTTCCACTTTATCGGCGTATCGACCATCAGGTGATTGATATCCCCATTGGACAAGTGCGTGCTGAACGACCTCTCCCTGGTAGTTTTTCTGCGGCGCGGATTTGGTGATGCTTTCCGGGTGTTGACGGTAGAGTGCTGTTGGCGCGTTCACTCTCGCAATGGGGGTGCGTCTCGAGGCGCGCAACCAAAGATCGTAGTCTTCACCAATGCGTAGCGTTGTGTTGAAACCGCCAATTTCGCGCAGTAGCGTGCGTTGCATCAACACGGTAGAGGTCCACACCACGCAGTCCAGAAGGAGTTGGGGGTAGATCCATCCAGATGCTCCTTGCCATTTCGCAGCATCGTGGGCGTCATTCTCAAGTTGAGACAAGAATGCGGGTGTGGGCGTCGCGTCTGAGCTCTCCCAGGTTTGCCAAGCGGTGTAGGCCATTTGGGCTTCGGCGTTGGATTCAAGTGATTGCCATTGCCTGTGCAGCTTGCCCGGTAGCCACAAATCATCCGCATCCAAAAAGGCGATCCATTCGCCGTTAGAGGCTGCGATGCCCGTATTCCTTGCCGCGGCGACGCCTTGATTGGGCTGTTGCACCAGAAGTACTTGAGGAAAGCGCTGCTGAATGATTTGTGCGGACGCATCTTTGGAGCCGTCATCAACAACGACTATTTGCAGATCAGGCCATTCTTGCGCTAGAACGGATTCAATGGCTGCAGCGATGTAGCGTTCCGCGTTATAGCAGGGGATGACGACAGAGATGCGTGGAAACTGATGGCTAGGCATTCGCAAAAACTCAAAGGGCGTTCAGCAGCCCATGCCACTGTGGGGTTGATTTAGATGCGTCATCAGGGAGTGCTGCGGCCATTTCCAAGGGGTGTTATCCGACCAGCACGGTTGTCAAACCGAGTTCATGCATTGCATAGGCCATGCCACGGATTGATCATTTGATCGCGCTACTTTTGGGGCGGATCCTGCCACTTGTTGGCTTGCTTCAACATGTCAATCAATTCGGTTCTAGGGAAACCCAGTTCCTGGGCCCGCTGAGCTTGGGTTAACGCTTTATCAAAAGCTCCGGCTTCGAAGTAAAGCAATCCAATATTGAAAATAGAAAATGGATTTTCTTTGGCATATTGATTTGCAATATCCAATTGCGTAATGGACTCATTTTTACGGCCATTCTTTAGCAAATACTGTGCATACAAAGCGCGGGCAATGGTATCGCTGGGCTGGAAGCGCACGGCACGTTCGAAATAACATTCAACTGTAAAGTTGGCACCTTTGGGCTGATTGGTTTTTTGCTTTTCACCCAATTTGGCCATAGAGAGAAGTGCTCTATGGTGGTTTGGGAAGGTATGCAACGTATAGTTAATGTCGGCTCCCACAGAGTCAGTATTGCCTGAGATCAGGTTTTCGACTGCAGGGGTAAAGTGAGCATGCTCTACGATGCCCAGCTTGTCTTTGTCTACGCGGTAATCAAAAGGGCCGTAGTGATTGGCGAGGTTGCCGCAGGACACCCCTTGAGCGGTTTGTGCAAATGTCGCGCCGCAAGTGCCAATCAGCGCAAGAAGCGTCACCAAGGACGGTGCAAGAGTGTGTCGAATCATTTTGACCATTCCCACATTTTGATTGAACTTCACTGCCGAAATTTCTCCGGGCGATGTGTGTTGGCGGCGATTTTGTGCAGCCAGCTAAGTGTCCGATGCTCCACCGCGGTGCGGTCGGGGACATCGGAAAACGTATGGTCAGCTTGAGCCAAATCCAGGCGTTCGAGATTTTGATGTTGAAAGGCGGTTTGCCATTCGCCATGCGTTTGCGTGTACTCCACAAACTCCTTTGCGGTGTAGTCCCTGCCACTAAGGATTAGCAAAATCTGCCCTTCAAATCGATGCCATGCCAGAGCCATTTTTTGCTGATAGTTTTGTAGCACAGCATTTTTAGGGTCACTCTTTTTTCCTCTTGTCGCAACGCTGAGGTTGGCTACAAGGCCTTTGACCGCTTCTATCGCAACCTTGCCGCGCAAGAGCTTGGCCCAAAATTCGCGCTGTTGCAGTCTTTCGAGATAGTAGTGTTTGACCTGTGTCCGCGCCAGACTTTCCGCTGAACGAACCCAGGGGTTGAGCAGGCACAAACCGGCTATGCGTGAGTCTTCATTGCTTTGCAGATACAACAAGGCTGCTGAAGCACCGTCGCACAGGCCCCAAAGTGCTATTTTGGTAAGGGAAGGGGCTCGCCGTTGAAGCTGGGAGATGGCTGCGCCAATATCGGTGGAGGTGGTTTCAAAGTTTTGTTGATCACCTTCACTGTCGCCCATGCCGGCGTAGTCGAAGCGTAGGACTGGATAGCCGGCACTGGCCAAAGTACGTGCGAGAAGCACAAATTGGCGGTGACTTCCAGCCCGGTATTGCGGGCCGCCGACGATGATCACGACGCCGACAGTGGGCGCTGCTTCTGAGTCTGCGGGCAAGCTGAGCACGCCCACCAGGGTGTGCGAACCACTGCAGAAGGTGTCTGCGATTTCAGTGTACGGACTCATGTTGCGACCTCGGGCAACAAAGTTTGCCGAATCGCAGAAAGAGTCGCCTCCTCTAGCGCTGGTGCGAGTTCGATTTCCGAGGTCTGCCAGAAAGCAGGGCCTGGCACGATTTCGCTATGTACTTGAACTCCTGCGTTTTGCCAGGTCGCAATCGTTTTATTCGACGCAGGCGACAAAGTCGCATCAGGCTTGTTAGAGATTTCTAGCCATAACAGATGACCAGTTTGGCGTGGCGCCGCCAACGTCGCAGCCCCTAGGCCATTGGCAAGCGCAGGCGCTAGTTGATAACCAGCGATTTCCACCGCCTGGTCGCTCGCGAGTTGTTGCCGTAGTGCCTCCATGCCGCCCTTGGCACCACCACTCACCATGTCACCGGCGAGTTTCAGACGCAGAAACTGCTGTAGCAGCAGGCTTCCGTTCGACGGCGGCGCCCAAAAAATGAAATTGGCAGCAACGTCAAGATGCCGGGCCGCTTCACTGGCGACCAGGCAGCCGGCGCGAAGTCCCCATAACCAAAGCGGTGCAGGCGAAAGACGCAGGGCGTGTTGGCTTGCCTGTACGACATCCTGCACCCAGTTGGACCAGCTCGCATCACCAAAATCACCAGAACTATCGCCACACCCGTGCAAATCGACTTGCAGAACGCCAAACCCCGCTTGCGCCAGCCTACGCGCAGTAACAGCCGCCATACGGCGCGATTTGTTCATCTCCTCAGCAAAAGGGTGAACATAAACAATGGTTCCGCGTGGCGTATTACTTTGTGCGGGATAGAAAATATTGAACCGCTGTCCTGGTTCCGCGTCGCTGAAGAAAACTTGGGGCTGCTGCACAGTGGTATGTCTGCCTTTGCCCGAATCAGGCGGCTACTTTGCCGGAAACAAAGTCCGTGAGGGTGCCAAGGGTTTCAAACGTGCTGCCATCAATATCGTCGTCGTCAATGGCAAAACCAAAATGGTCTTCCAGACCCGTGATCAGTGAAACCACGGCCATTGAATCCAGTTCCGGTATTGCGCCCAGCAGCGGGGTATCGCGATTGAAGGAGGCCGAGCGACCGTTCAAACTGAGCACCTCGTCCAAAACACGGATGACTTCTTGCGCGACGTCCATTGACTGATCCCTTTATGGTTTGCGTATACAAACCGTACATTTTAGGCGGGATGGGTGAAATGCCTGTGCGATACTTTTGGCATAAATATTGATTTCCGTCCTGGACGTGACGTGATATGACCGAATCTACGCTACTGCCTGAACTCATTTACGCGGCAGCGCAACGTACACCTCAAGGCGCCGCTCTCAGCTTCGCCGGTGCGACCACCAGCTATGAAGAGCTGGCCTCGTTGGTGTCTCGCTTTGCATCCGGGCTGATGGGGCTCAAGCTGCCCCGTGGGGCCCGTGTGGCCATTTATCTGGACAAGCGGGTCGAGACCGTAGTCGCGAGCTTTGGCGCGCCAGCGGCGGGGCTGGTATTTGTTCCATTGAACCCATTGCTCAAGCCTGAGCAGGTAGCGTTTATTCTGCGCGATTGCAATGTGCAGTTATTGGTGACTTCCCCTGAGCGACTGGGGATGTTGGCCGATGTATTGCCCGCTTGCCCGGATCTGAAGCACATCGTGGTCACCGATTCCGTTGCATCGGCGGCTGCTGCCGCAACACCAGTCGGTGGCGCACAAGCTGTTCACGGTTGGAGCGCGTTTATGTCGAGTCCCACCCTGGCTGGACACCGCGTCATTGACGTCGACATGACGGCTATTCTGTACACGTCGGGCAGCACGGGTAAGCCCAAGGGGGTGGTGCTTTCGCATCGCAACATGGTGGCCGGCGCGAAAAGCGTTGCGGCGTATTTGCAGAATCACGCCGGCGATACGCTGTTGGCGGCGCTGCCCTTGTCCTTTGATGCGGGCTTCAGTCAGTTGACCACCGCCTTTCATACGGGTGCCCGTGTGGTCTTGCTCAACTACCTGATGCCGCGCGATGTGCTCAAGGCGATGGAGAAGGAAAAGGTCACGGGGCTGACGGCCGTTCCGCCGCTTTATATTCAGCTCACGCAGCAGGAGTGGCCTGCCGCCATCCGCGAGAACCTGCGGTACTTTGCGAACACTGGCGGGCGTATGCCGCATGAAACGCTTTCGCTGTTGCGTGAACGTGTGCCCGGCGCAAAGCCATTTCTGATGTACGGCTTGACCGAGGCGTTTCGGTCGACCTACCTGCCGCCCGAAGAGGTTGATCGCCGTCCGGATTCGATCGGCAAAGCCATACCCAACGCTGAAATCCTGGTGCTGCGTGAAGATGGCATGCCTTGCGCCCCGGACGAGCCCGGTGAGCTGGTGCACCGTGGCGCGCTTGTGGGCATGGGCTACTGGAACGACGCAGAAAAAACGGCTGAGCGCTACAAACTGTTGGCGTCCCATGCGCCCGGACGCAATACCGGCCTGCAATTGCCCGAATATGCGGTTTTTTCTGGCGACACCGTCAAGCAGGACGCGGATGGCTTTCTCTATTTCATTGGCCGACGCGACGAGATGATCAAATCGTCTGGCTACCGCATCAGCCCCACCGAAGTGGAAGAGGTGTTGTATGCCTCGAAGCTGGTGGGTGAGTGTGTGGCATTTGGCGTGGACCACCCGGCCTGGGGGCAGGCGGTGCAGGTCATTGCCACGGCGCCCGAAGGGGGCAGTTTGGATCTAAACGCTTTGCTGGCCCAGTGCCGCAGTCGCATGCCTGCCTACATGGTGCCGGCCGGTGTCGACGTGATGGACGGCCCCTTGCCGCGTAACCCGAATGGCAAGATTGACCGCAAACTTTTGTCGACCCAGTGGCTTGAGCGCCAAGCCAACTGAACAAGTTCACCCCCTACACACCTCGCAACATGACTGCACCCGCTCGCCCTACACCTGTACACGCTCCCTTGCCGCCATTCCCTATACGCGACGGTGAGTTGGTGGTCGGCGGTGAAAAGCTTTCTGTATTGGCGGCCAGGGTGGGGCAAACGCCGTTTTATGCCTACGACCGTGGTCTGCTGCGTGCGCGTGTAGCCGAGCTGCGCGCTGCATTGCCGTCGAGTGTGAAGCTGCACTACGCGATGAAGGCCAACCCCATGCCTGCAGTGGTGGGGCTGATGGCCGGATTGGTGGACGGTATTGATGTCGCCTCTGCCGGTGAGCTGAAGGTGGCGCTGGATGCGGGTGCCGATCCTCGCGAGGTGAGTTTCGCCGGGCCTGGCAAACGCGAAGCCGAGTTGCGGCAAGCCGTGGCAGCGCGGGTACTGGTGAATCTGGAGTCGATGCGTGAAGTCGCCTTGCTGAAAAAGATCTCCGCTGAGCTGGGATTGCCTGCGCGTGTGGCCGTGCGTGTGAACCCGGATTTTGAGCTGAAGGGCTCGGGCATGAAGATGGGCGGAGGTCCAAAGCAGTTCGGTGTGGACGTGGAGGCCATGCCCGAGGTATTGGCCGCCATTGGTGCGGCGGGCCTGGCCTTTGAGGGTTTTCATCTTTTTGCCGGCTCACAGAATCTGCGTCCGGAATCCATTTGTGAGGCCCAGCAAAAGTCTTACGCGTTGGCCGTGCGCCTGGCCGCATATGCGCCGTCGCCGGTGCGTTTTCTGAACCTGGGCGGTGGTTTCGGCATTCCTTATTTTCCAGGTGAGCAAAGACTGGATTTGGCGCCCATAGGCGACAACCTGGCGGCACTCGCGGCACAGGCCAAAACCGAGCTGCCGGGGGCCGAGTTCGTCATCGAGCTGGGTCGTTACCTGGTGGGTGAGGCGGGGGTGTACGTGGCGCGCGTGGTCGACCGCAAGCTGTCACGTGGCCAGGTGTTCCTGGTCACCGATGGTGGTCTGCACCACCACCTCTCCGCGTCGGGCAATTTTGGCCAGGTGGTGCGCAAGAACTATCCGGTGATGGTGGGCACACAAGCCGAAAGTAGCGCGCGCGAAAGCGCGTCGGTTGTTGGACCCTTGTGCACGCCGCTCGACTTGCTGGCCGACCGCATGGATCTTGCGGTCGCGCAAGAGGGCGACCTGGTGGTGATCTTCCAGTCCGGTGCCTACGGCGCCAGCGCCAGCCCGCATGGTTTTCTGGGACACCCGGCCTGCGTCGAGGTGCTGGCCTAGCATTGGCGGCTGCATTGCTTGGAATCCAGCCAGGCCGCCTCTTTGCCGCCCTGCTGACGCTGGTCTGTTTGGTGGCCGGCCTAGGTCTTGCCGCAGCCCACCCTTTATTGCCAGCCTTGGCATTGGTGGCTTTTGCTGGTGTGGCCTTGGCGGCACTCTGGCGCCCCGGCCTGTGGATGTTCTTGGTGCCCGCATGTTTGCCCGCACTGAATTTTTCGCCGTGGAGCGGCTGGCTCACATTCGACGAGTTTGACCTGTTGATGCTGGCCGTTCTGGCGGGTGGATACGGCCGGGTGCTGTTGTCGCTTTGGTCCTTGCCGCCGACAAACCTCAGTCCCTTGTCTCATTGGCGGACGGCTACATGGGCCGTTTTGCCGCTTGCGGTGTTCTGCGCCGGCGCATGGGCACTGGCGCGCGGGTGGATTGCTGCACCGGCGGCGCTACCCAGTTTTTTTCAAGATTACATGCAGCCCTTGAACGGGCTGCGTGTGTTCAAAAGCTTGCTCTGGGCCACGCTGGCGGTGCCGTTGTTGCGGGACACCTTGCGGCACTCGCCGCGTGCGGCCTTGTCGCGTTACGCCTTGGGAATGGCGGTTGGCATGGCGCTGGTGACGTTTGCCGTGTTGTGGGAGCGGCTGGCCTTTCCGGGGCTGCTGAACTTCACCAGCAAATACCGCACGACTGCCTGGTTCTGGGAGATGCATGTTGGTGGCGCGGCGATTGATGCCTATCTGGCGTTGGCTGCGCCCTATGTCGTCTGGGCTTTGCGTTTGGCCAAGCGGCCCTGGCAGTGGCTGCTGGCGGCCTTGCTCGCCTGCGGTGCCACCTATGTCTGCCTGACCACGTTTGCGCGTGGCGTATACCTATCGGTCGCCGTGCCGTTGGTGTGGTTGGCGGGGTTGTTGTGGCTGCAGCGCAAGGGACTGGATGCGCGCGAGTTGACTCAGCGTTTCTGGCACCGTCTGCATCTCAGGACCTGGCGTGCACGCGCCGGTGTTGTGCTGGCGATGGTGCTGGTGTTGGAGGTCGTGGGCGTATTCCATGGCGGCTCTTACATGGCAGACCGCATGGCGGCGACCGATAAGGATTTCGGTAGTCGCATGGAGCATTGGGCACGCGGCATGGATTTGCTCAAGACGCCCGAAGAGTGGCTATGGGGCCAGGGTCTTGGGCGCCTGCCCGCGTTGTACTCCGATGCGTACGAGGAGGGCGAGCGCTCAGGTCAGGTGCGACTGTTGACGGCTGCGGGGCCGGATGGCACTTTGCAGTCGCAGGTCAACATCTTTGGCCCGCAGTCCAACCCCGATCTGCACGGATTCTTTGCGTTGACGCAGCGTGTGGATATCGTCCCTGGCCAACGTTACCGGGTACGGCTGAGCGCCAGGGTGGCCACGCTTGCGCACATCTACCTGCAGGTTTGTGAGCGTCATTTGCTCTACAACGGTGGCTGCCAAGGCCTCTACGTTCGCCTGCAGCCCAGGCCGAATCAACTCTGGCAAACCATCACCGTGCCGCTGCAGGGGCGGGTGCAAAAAGGCGGCCCGGCCTATGCGCCCAGGTTGGGGATGCTGGCGGTGTCCGTGCTGGGTCCGGGCGAGCAGTTGCAGTTGAGCCGGATCGAACTGCTCAGCTTGCGCGACAACCGCCAATGGCTGCAAAACACCGAATTCAAGCAGAACCTGGCGCATTGGTTCCCCTCTGCGCAAACCTACTTCCTTCCCTGGCACATCGACAACCTTTATTTGGAACTGTTGATTGAGCGCGGATGGCTTGGCCTCCTCTTGACCGCTGTACTGGTGGGCGCGGCGTTGTGGCATCTGGTGCTGGGCCGAGTGCGCAGGAACCCGCTCGCGCCGTACGTGGCTGCGTCGCTGGCGGGGGTGTTGATCGTTGGCCTGGTCAGCAGTGTGATGGATGTGCCGCGTGTCGCTTTTCTGTTGTTTTGGCAGGCATTTCTGGCACTGCAGATTGCGCCACGCACAGGTGCGACGGATTAATTCGGCACTTGGCTTTCAATTTTCATAGTGGCCTGCGCATACTGCAAAAGCGTTTCAAGCACTTTTTATTCGGAATGGGTGGGATGCCGGTCGTGCCTGTCACGGCTTGGAGGCCCTGATGCAGACGAGGTGAAACGCTTCTCACCCGGGATAACACTAGGCTAATGTGAAATAATGGCGGCGATTTTTACTACTTTACTGTCTGAAAAAACATGAGCGCATTCAACGAAGAGCGTGTGCTGAGCGTGCACCACTGGACGGACCGGTTGTTTACCTTCACCACGACGCGAGACCCCTCGCTGCGTTTTAGCAATGGCCACTTCACCATGATCGGGCTGATGGGCGACAACGGTAAGCCGCTGCTGCGCGCTTACAGCATCGCCAGCGCCAACTATGAAGACCATTTGGAATTCTTGAGCATCAAGGTGCCAGAGGGCCCGCTGACCTCGCGTCTGCAGCACATCAAGGTGGGCGACCCCATCATCGTGGGCCGCAAACCCACCGGTACGTTGGTGACCGACTATTTGCTGCCCGGCAAGCATTTGTACCTGCTGTCGACGGGCACGGGCCTGGCGCCGTTCCTCAGCATCGTGCGCGACCCTGAAACCTATGAGCGTTTCGATCAAGTGATCGTGGTGCACGGCGTGCGCCAAGTGGAAGAGCTGGCCTACCACGACATGCTGACCGAGCATTTGCCAGCACACGAGATCCTGGGGGAACTGGTGAGCAGCAAGCTGCGCTACTACCCCACGGTGACGCGCGAGCCTTACCGCAACATGGGCCGCATCACCGAACTGCTGGCCAATGGCAAGCTGTTCACCGATTTGCAATTGCCCGATTTCAATCCGGCCGACGACCGCGTCATGCTGTGCGGCAGCCCGGGCATGCTGGTCGACCTGAAGCACATGCTCGAAGCGCGTGGCTTCAAGGAAGGCAACACGTCTACGCCTGGCGACTTCGTGGTCGAACGCGCGTTCGCCGAGAAGTAAGCGCAAAGCATGTTGTGCAAGTTTTTTTCAGAAAAGTTGCGGGGACTAGACAAAACTGAAAAATCCGATGTAGAATAGTGGCTTCAGCGGCTGTAGCTCAGTTGGATAGAGTACTTGGCTACGAACCAAGGGGTCGTGGGTTCAATTCCTGCCAGCCGCACCAAACGAGTGGTCCTAGAACAGAAATGTTCTAGGACTTTTTCGTTTGTGCCATCGCTTTGCCGCAACTTCGCCTCTCCTGTGTTTCGCGGCAGAAGCGTCATGCAATGTGTGCGACGCTTCCAGCCGCGCGCCGGCTGATGTCATGAATGTGTGGGGTCTTCCTGGGGGCGGCGTGCAGGCGGCGGATACCAGCCTCCACGGGGCACCAGCTTCTCTTGTGCTGGGTCGCCCAGGTAATGCGGCGACATGATTTGCACGCCGTGTTCGTTGAACACATCCACGATGCATCCGTGCAAGCTGTTCAAGACCTCGGCGCGTGGCCGGGGCTCGCTGGGCACGGCCTGGCCTATCAGTCGGTACTCGATGTAGAAATCGGACAAGCCAGTCTGCACCACCCTGGGCTTGGGATCGGCCAAGATGCCGGGTGTGCGGTGCGCGGCTTCAATCAGCATCGCTTCGACCTGGCGCCAAGGCGTGTCGTAGCCAATGGTCACCGCGGTGTCGACGATGTAGCCCTTGCCCTGCACCGTGCGCGAGTAGTTCTTGGTCACTCCCCCGAGTACCAACGCATTCGGCACGGACACTTCTTCCCCCAGGCCAGTGCGGATCTTGGTGGTGAACGAACCCAGTTCATGCACCGTGCCTTCCTGGTCACCTATGCGCACATACTCACCTACGCGCAGCGTGCGGGAATACATCAGGATCAGCCCGCTGGCTGCCTGCCCAATCAGGCTGGAGCCGCCCAGTGTCAGCATCAAGCCGACTAGCACCGACACACCTTTGAACGCTTCGCTATCTGCTCCCGGCAGATAGGGGTAGGCCATCACGAATGCAAACAACCAGATCCCGATGGATGACAGGCGCCGGGTGGGGCCGACCATGTCGCTGTCCAGCCAGCCGCCGCGGGCCTGGCCGGTTTCCACACGTTTGAAGATAGGCTTCAGCGCCCCGATTAGCACTTTGGCCATGCCAAGGATCACCGCCGCAATGACCAGATCGGGCAATGACTTGAGGATGCCGTTGCCAATGCGCAGCACGATGCCAAGCAAAAAGCTGTCAAGTTGTTCGCCCCAGGCGCGGGTGTAAGGAAAGCGGGTGAGGGCGTAACTGAGCCACTCGTAGGTAAACAAGGCAAACAGCAGCCACGAGGCCAGCCCCACAAAGCGGGCGGAGATCTCCAGCATGCGTGTGGAGTGCACCAGGGGCGCCCCGGCGACTCTGACGTTTTCTGCGGCACGCGTCACCACCCGCGCCACACGCCGGATGATCCAGCGGCGGAAGCGCACAATTCCCCACAACGCAGCCGCCAGCAGCACTGTGGCGATGGCCAATGCACCCAGGCCGCGCAGCAGGCGTTGATGGTCACGCCCCTCACGCGTTTCGGCAATCGCTTGTTCCAGGGCTGCCACAGTGGCTTGTGTGGCCATGTCGAGTGTCTGCCCGGTGAGTGTGTCTACATCATCGGGTTGCAGCAGCGTGATGAATGCACCATCGAGCATGATGGCGCTGCCTTGCGGTTCATTTTTGACGGTGACCTGGTTGGGGCCACCGAGGTTCAACCGTGCCCCCAGAATGCGCTCGGTGCGCCACACCCGCTCGGCGGGTGGAATGCCCAGCAACGGCGCTCTGAAGACCATGACGGGGCGATTCGCCAACATCACGGTGGCTTCTTCTTGGTGTGCGGCTGTTTTGCTTGGGCTCTTGACGGCAGGCGACGCGAGCTGTGGCGCGGAGGCTGGAGGATTGGATTCGCTTGCCTGTGCGCCTCCGGTGAAGAGCGTGAGGGCAGCGCAGAACAATGCGACTCTGGTAAACCTGTCAGTGACGACTTGGAACTTCATAGGCCTGAATGCCTTTGTAGGGATGGTGTCTGGGGTGGCCGAACAAGGTGGATTCGTCACTAAGTGTGACACTGAAGGCATGACCGTGACTAGCGCCTCTGCGTGGTCGTGGGCCAAAAGCGACGGGTCTACGGGATTCGGCTGGGAGAAGTCTGCACGCGTTGCGTTGACATGCCAAATTCAAGTCAAGATACTGAATGAACGCCTTGTAAGCTGCCGCTGGTCGTGGTCTGATGAATTGAGGGGGCGCCGCTACGTGAAGAAGGGATTCGGTAGTCCCCTGGTGCTGCAGGGGCTGTATGGTTTCTTCGACGCGTACGCGGTAGCCTTTTTGCCGATTGGCCGACAATGGCGCATGAGCAAGGCATTTACCCGCGAGACCGATGGCGCCGAAGACGATGACGAAATCGGCCAACCCGCATTGCCTGCTGGCGGCAAGAACTACATCACCACCCACGGCTATGTTCGGTTGCGCACCGAGTTGTTGGATCTCATCGACAACGAACGTCCGAAGATCGTGGAAAGTGTGCATTGGGCCGCGAGCAACGGCGACCGTTCAGAAAATGGTGACTACCTCTACGGCAAGAAGCGCCTGCGCGAGATTGACCGGCGCATTCGATTTCTCACCAAGCGCCTGGAGATCGCCGAGGTCGTCGACCCGGCGGTACACCATGGCAACGACCAGGTGTTTTTTGGTGCCACCGTGACCTACGCCGACGCGGCAGGCGTGGAGCGCACGGTGACGATCCAGGGTGTCGACGAAGCCGACAACCTGCAAGGGCAGGTGAGTTGGGTGTCACCAGTCGCGCGTGCACTGCTGAAGGCCAAAGAGGGCGACGTGGTGCGCCTGCAGTCGCCGCAGGGCGTGCAAGACATTGAGGTGCTGGAGGTGACCTACCCGGCGCCTGGCCCGGCGCAGTCCTAGGCTGCTGGAATCGCCCGTACCGCTTTCAGCACGTGCGGAGTGCGGCGCAGGTGCCGCAAAGCGTTTTCAAGCTGCGTGCGGTCCTGCACGGCGATCACCAGCCGTAAATCGTTGGCATCCTGGCCTTCGTCCTGGCCCATGTCGACATGGGTGATGTCCACTTCTGCCGACGCCAGGGCCGCAGCCACTTGCGCCAACACGCCGCGTCCATTGGTCACGGTGGTGGTGATGCCGGTTTCAAATGTGCGTACGGGTTCATCCGACCAGTCCACCGCGATGAAACGTTCTGCGTCTTTGTGCTGCAGCCGTCGCGCCACGCCGCACTGGGCGATGTGCACCACCAAGCCCTCGCCACGGCCCAGATAACCCACGATGTCGTCGCCGGGAATCGGGCGGCAGCAACGTGCAAACTGCACCGAGGTGTTTTCGCTGCCGTCTATCATCACCGCGCCTTGGGACACCGATTCGTGTGCCGTAAAGCGTTCTGTGCTGAGCAACAAGGCGTTTGGCTTTTCGCCGCTTTCGGTCAGCAGCACCGTGAGGCGTTTGGCCACAATGCCCGCAACCCGTTTGCCCAGGCTGATGTCCGTCAGCAGTTCGGCGCGGCTGCGGTTGCCGGTGAACCGCAGCAGGCGTTCCCACAGCGGCTGGAATTCGGGGCTGGCATTGGGCAACTGGGCAATGCCTTCGGCACGCAAGGCTTGTGACAACAGCTTTTCTCCCAGGCTTTCTGAATCGGACAAGGCCAGGGTTTTCAGATGATGGCGAATTTTCGAGCGGGCGCGGCCGGTGCGCACAAACGACAGCCAGGCCGGATTCGGCGTGGACACGGGCGCGGTGATCACTTCAATGATGTCGCCGTTTTTCAGCTCGGTACGCAGCGGCACCTGCTCGCCGTTGATCTTGGCCGCCACCGTGCGGTCGCCCACATTGCTGTGGATGGCATAGGCAAAATCGACGACGGTGGCACCGCGCGGCATGGCCATGATCTGGCTCTTGGGCGTGAACACGTAGACGGCATCGGGAAACAGGTCCACTTTCACGTGGTCCCAGAACTCGGCCGCGTCGCGGGTTTCGTCCTGGATGTCCAGCAGTGACTGCAGCCATTTGGTGCCCAAGCGGTCGGCGGTGGCGGTGTCGGCCTCGTTCACCTTGTAAAGCCAGTGTGCAGCCACGCCGGATTCGGCCACCACGTGCATGGCCTCGGTACGCATCTGAAACTCCACGTTCACGCCGGAAGGGCCCACCAAGGTGGTGTGCAGCGACTGGTAGCCGTTGAGCTTGGCGATGGCGATGTGGTCCTTGAACTTGCCCGGCACCGGCTTGTACAACTGGTGCAGCAAGCCCAGTGCGGTGTAGCAGTCGGTAATGCTGGAGACAATGACGCGAAAGCCATAGATGTCGGTCACCTGGGCAAAGCTCAGGTGTTTGTCGTCCATCTTCTGGTAGATGGAGTAAAGCGTTTTTTCACGCCCGGCCATGCGCATCATCATGCCGAAGTTGGCGAAGGTGGCTTCCACCTCCTGCTGCACCTTTTGCACCAGGTCGCGGCGCCGGCTACGCGCCTTGGCCACGGCTTTGGACAAGACGTTGTAGCGCCAGGGCATGAGGTGGCGGAACGACAGGTCTTGCAGCTCGCGGTAGGTCTGGTTCAAACCCAGGCGGTGCGCAATCGGGGCATAGATGTCCAGCGTTTCACGCGAGATGCGTGCCCACTTTTCACGCGGTGTATCGCCCAGCGTGCGCATATTGTGGGTGCGGTCGGCCAGCTTGATCAAAATCACGCGCACATCCCGCGCCATGGCCAGCAGCATCTTGCGAAACGATTCGGCCTGGTTTTCTTCGCGGGTGGTGAATTCCAGCTTGTCGAGCTTGGTGAGGCCGTCCACCATCTCGGCCACGGGCGCGCCAAAGCGCTCGATCAACTCGGGCTTGGTGACGCCGCAGTCTTCAATTGCATCGTGCAGCAAAGCTGCCATCAGGGCCTGGGCATCCAGCTTCCAGCTGGCGCACAGGGCCGCCACGGCAATCGGATGTGTGATGTAGGGCTCGCCACTGTTGCGCAACTGACCGAGATGGGCCTCATCCGCAAAGCGATAGGCCTGGCGCACCTGTTCCACGCTGGTGGCATCCAGGTATTCCAAATTGGCCATCAGGGCCGCGAAACTCGCAGCCGCTGCGTTGACCGCGGCGGGGCTTACCGGCGTGCGGCTTTTTTTTGCAGGGAGCTTGGCTGGGCCTGCGACTACGGGAACGGATCCGTCACTCATGGCTTGAATATAGCGCGCCGATGGCCGCGAGTGTTTTGCGCACAAAAAAAGCACCGCTGGGCGGTGCTTTTTTGGCGGCTACGTGAGCAGTGATCACGCGGTGATGCGGAAAGCGATCAGGTGGGGACCTTTTTCAGCATTTCCAGGCCCACCTTGCCAGCGGCCACTTCGCGCAATGCGGTGACCAGGGGCTTGTTTTTGCTTTCGATCTTTGGCGTGTGGCCTTGGCTCAGCATGCGGGCACGGTAGGTGGCCGCCAACACCAGTTGGAAACGGTTCGGGATTTGCACCAAGCAATCTTCGACGGTAATACGTGCCATGGAATTTCTCCGGGAAACTAGATGATGTTCAGGGATTTGAAGGTGTCGCTCCGGGCTCTGCGCTGGGCTTGGAACTTCAACCGTTGGGCGTGAACAATCGATTTAAGATCGAAAACGGCCTTGTCAAATAACTCGTTGATTATAACGAAGTCGAACTTCGAAGCCTGTGCCATCTCGACGGACGCGTTTTTCAGGCGTAATTCAATCACTTCGGCGGAGTCTTCGCCGCGGCGCTCCAGGCGTGAGCGCAACTCTTCCCAGCTCGGCGGCAGTATGAAGATCAGCACCGCGTTGGCAAAAATCGACTTGACCTGGATGGCGCCCTGGAAGTCGATTTCCAGAATGACATCGGCGCCTTGCGCAATGCGGTCTTCAATGGCTTTGCGCGAGGTGCCGTAGCGATGGTTGTGCACCTCGGCCCACTCCAGAAAAGCCTCCGCGGCGACCATGCTGTCGAATTCTTCGCGGGAGGCGAAAAAGTACTCGCGGCCATGTTTCTCCTGGCCGCGGGGCGCGCGTGTGGTGTGTGAGACCGAGGGCTGCACCTTGGAGTCAAGCTCCAGCAGGGCTTTGACCAGGCTCGACTTGCCAGCACCGCTGGGTGCCGCAACGACGATCAGATTTCCGGGGTAGTCCATGGTGATGGTATGTAAGCTGCTATCAATAAAGTAGCGATATTTTACCTTCTGGCGGCCAGGCCTGGTTTACTCAATGTTTTGTACCTGTTCGCGCAGTTGCTCGATCAGCACCTTCATGTCCACGGAGATGCGTGTCAGCTCCAGCGCGGCCGACTTGGAGCCCATGGTGTTGGCCTCGCGGTGCAGTTCCTGGATCAGGAAGTCCAGGCGCTTGCCGATCTCGCCGCCTTTGTCGATCAGTCGCTGGATTTCTTCCAGGTGCGAGTCCAGGCGTGTCAGCTCTTCGGCCACGTCGATGCGGATGGCGAAGGCCGTGGCTTCGCTCAGGGCGCGCTCCTGGGCGGCTTCGGGCAGGGTGGCGCCGTCGGTCAGAGCCATGGCTTCGGTCCAGCGCTCGACAAAACGTTGGCGCTGCTGCTCCACCAGTTGCGGAATCAGTGGCTGGGCTTGTGCTGCCAAGGCGCGCAGTTGTGTCACATGGCTTTTGAGCATGCTGGCCAGGCGCGTGCCCTCGCGTTGGCGCGACGCCAGCAGTTCTTTCAGCGCTTTTTCGGCCAGCGGCACGATGGCTTCGCCCAGATCAGCCGTAGGTGCTTGTTCGACCGCCGACAGCCGCAGTACCTCGGCGACGCTCAAGGGGGCTGCGGAAGGCAGCCAGGCGCGCACCGAATCCTGCAGGGAGTTGAGTTGCTGCATCAGCCGGGGCGACGGCGCGGGCAACTCGCTGGAGCCGTTCTGCTCGAAGGCCGCGCGCACTTCAACCTTGCCGCGTTTGAGCTTGGCGGTGAGCAATTCGCGCAGCGCCGGTTCTTTGCTGCGCAACTCGTCCGGCAGACGAAAAGTCAGGTCGAGGAAGCGGCTGTTGACGGCGCGGATTTCAAGCCCCAAGCGCCTTGCCGGGGCACTTTTGGTTTCGGATTCGGAACCCGTTGTGGCTGTGCTGTGCTGGGCACTGGCATAGCCAGTCATGCTGTAAACTGGCATTTGTTGGTCTGTTAGATGGTTATGGTTGGCCCAAGAATACCGGGTTCAGCCAGCGTTGCGATCCCCCATCCGAAAATATGTCAAAGATCAAACCGGCCACGTTGCCGCCCGGCACAGTCATTGGAGGTTATCGCATCGTTCGCCGCCTTTCATCGGGCGGTTTCGGCGTGGTGTACCTCGCGCTTGATATGGAAGGCCAACAGGTCGCCATCAAGGAATACCTGCCGACCTCGCTTGCCACGCGTGCCGTGGGTGAGTTGCTGCCGCAGGTGCCGTCTGAAAAACTCTCGCTCTACCGCCTGGGGCTGAAAAGCTTCTTTGAGGAAGGCCGTTCGCTGGCGCAGATCTCTCACCCTTCCGTGGTGAGTGTGCTGAACTTCTTCCGCGAGAACGAAACCGTCTACATGGTGATGAACTACCTGGAGGGCGCGACCCTGCAGGACTTCATCATCACCTCGCGCGACCTGCGCAAACAAAAGGTGTTTCGCGAGTCCACGATACGCTCGCTGTTTGACGAGATCCTGCGTGGCTTGCGCATCGTGCACCAGCACAAGATGCTGCACCTGGACATCAAGCCGGCCAACATCTTCGTCACGGACGACAACAAGGCCGTGCTCATAGACTTTGGCGCCGCGCGCGAAGTGCTGAACAAAGAGGGCAATTTCATCCGGCCGATGTACACGCCCGGTTTCGCCGCGCCCGAGATGTACCGGCGTGACGCCACCATGGGGCCTTGGACTGATATCTACGCCATTGGCGCCTGCATCTACGCCTGCATGCAAGGCTATCCGCCCAGTGAAGCGCCGCAGCGGCTGGAGAAGGACAGGTTGACGCTGGCGCTGACGCGGCTGCGCGGCGTGTACTCCGACAACCTGATCGAGGTGGTGGAGTGGTGCATGTCGGTGGACCCGTTGTCGCGCCCGCAATCGGTTTTTGCGTTGCAAAAAGAACTCAGCCGCGAAGGCGAGCGGCGTTATACCAAGCTGTCGGTGGGCGAGAAGATCCGTCTGCAATTCGATACCCTGGTTTCCGACACCAAGAAGAACGTCAAAGACATCACCACCAGCCTGGGTTCCAAGACCAAGTGAAGTTCTCCGTCTTTCAGGTCAGCCGCAAAGGAGGCCGTGTCAAGAACGAAGACCGCATGGGTTATTGCTACACGCGCGGCTCGGGCTTGTTTGTGCTGGCCGACGGCATGGGTGGCCATCCTGAAGGCGAAGTGGCTTCGCAACTGGCGGTGCAAACCGTCACCCACCAGTATCAACAGCGTGCCAAACCGTTGATTTCCCGCCCCGGCGAGTTTTTGAGAGATGCGTTGCTGGCGGCGCACCACCGCCTGCTGCGCTACGCGGGCGAACGCGGCATGCTGGACACACCGCGCACCACGCTTGTGGCGGCGGTGTTGCAGGGCAACACCGCCAGTTGGGTGCATTGCGGTGATTCGCGCCTGTACCTGGTGCGCGATGGCGCGCTGTTTGTGCGCACGCTTGACCATTCTTATCTGGAGCAGGGCGCAACACACGGCCATGTGGCGCCAGAAGGGGTGAGCCGCCATGTGTTGTTTACCTGCCTGGGTTCGCCCAGCAAGCCGACGTTTGAATCCACCGGCCCGGTCAAGTTGAAGATGGGCGACCGTTTGTTGCTGTGCTCCGACGGTGTGTGGGGCAATTTGTCGGATGCTGAAATCGTGCGTGTCGTGGCCTCGGGCCCGGTGTCGCACGTGGTGCCAGAACTGGTGGAGATGGCGCTGCGCAACGGCGGCCCGACCAGTGACAACGTGACCGCCATTGCGCTGGAATGGGAAACACCCGACCCCTTCGATTCGGCCCAGGGCATTTCCCCGGACTCCATAGGCGAGGGCGAATTCGCCTCGACGGTGGAACTGCATGATCTCGACGGCGCGGTTGAGGAATTGGACGATGCCGCCATCGAGCGCTCCATTGCCGAGATCAACGCCGCCATCAAACGCACGGCCGCTCGGAAAATCTGACCCCTCAGGGCTTGGGGCCCACAGCGTGTGGCCGCCGCCGCTTCGCAGGGGCGTCGCTGCGGTCCGGCAAAGCCGGTTCGGCAGTGCCTCTGCCGATCGCCATATGACTTGGCTAAACTTTTAAATTCACCAGCGTCACCTGCTGGTCCAACTGTAGAGATCAAAATGACCGAATTTGTCCGTAACGGCAGCCGTGCCGCCAACCAACTGCGCCCGGTGCGCATCACCCGCGCGTTCACCATCCACGCCGAGGGCTCGGTGCTGATCGAGTTTGGCGACACCAAGGTGCTGTGCACCGCGTCGGTCGAAGAAAAGGTGCCGGGCCACAAAAAAGGCAGCGGCGAAGGCTGGGTGACGGCCGAATACGGCATGCTGCCGCGTGCCACGCACACACGCAGTGACCGCGAAGCCGCACGTGGCAAACAAAGCGGCCGCACACAGGAAATCCAGCGCCTCATCGGCCGCTCTATGCGCGCGGTGTTCGACCTGAAGAAGCTCGGCGAACGCACCATCCACCTTGACTGCGACGTGTTGCAGGCCGATGGCGGCACCCGCACGGCCAGCATCACCGGCGCGTTTGTGGCGGCGCAAGATGCGGTGTCAAAGCTGTTGGCCACGGGCAAGCTCAAGGAAAGCCCTATCACCGGTGCGGTGGCCGCGATCTCGGTGGGTTTGCTCCAAGGCACACCGTTGCTCGACCTGGAATACACCGAAGACTCGGCCTGCGACACCGACATGAACGTGGTGATGACCGGCGCTGGCCACTTTGTGGAAGTGCAGGGCACGGCCGAAGGTGCGGCGTTCAGCCGCGCCGAGATGAATGCGCTGCTGGAATTGGCCGAAAAAGGCATTGCTGAACTGATTACGCTGCAGCGCGAAGCGCTCGCTAAATGAGAGCGGCTTGCGCACGTCCATAAAGCCTAGGAGTCCTATTTTGTCCAAGATCGTTTTGGCGTCCAACAACCCCGGCAAGTTGTTTGAGTTGCAAGCCTTGTTTGCGCCGCTGGGGGTGGAGTTGGTGGCCCAGTCTTCACTCGGCATTGCCGAGGCCGACGAGCCCTTTCGCACCTTTGTCGAAAACGCACTCACCAAAGCGCGCCACGCCGCCGAGCACAGCGGCCTGCCCGCGCTGGCCGACGACGCCGGCCTGTGTGTTGATGCCTTTGGCGGCCTGCCGGGCGTGGACACCGCCTACTACGCTACGCAGTTCGGCTACCCCAAGGGTGACGCCAACAACGTGCGCGCGTTGCTCGAGCAGTTGAAGGGCGAAGCCAATCGCCGCGCCGCGCTGGTCAGCACCCTGGTCGCCGTGCGCTCGCCGCAAGACCCCGAGCCGTTGATCGCCGTGGGCCGTGTGGTCGGCCAGATCACGCAGGAGCCCGTGGGCGACGGCGGTTTTGGTTTTGACCCGGTGATGTTTTTGCCTGAATTCGGCAAGACCTTTGCCCAGCTGACGCCCGAGGTGAAAAACGCCAACAGCCACCGTGGCCGCGCCGCGCGCGACATGCTGGCCTTGATGCGGGATCGTTGGTTTTAGCCTTACGGCCTCCGGGCGAGTCGAAAACTCGGACAATCTCGCCCATCCCCTGATTTTCCCAGCCAAGCCGCGTCATTGACCTGACGCGGCCAGCCGTTTCGACTCCATGCCCAACGACGTCCAGTACTTTCTTCGCCCCGGCCTGCTGCAGCTGCCGTCGCTGCCGCCGCTGTCGCTTTATGTGCACCTGCCCTGGTGCCTGAAGAAGTGCCCGTATTGCGACTTCAACTCGCATGAATGGCGTGGGGCGGGTGAGAAAACGATACAACTGCATCGCCCGGGCGCAGCAGAGTCCGAAGCGCCTCAAGCCGATGGCGGTATCCCTGAACAGCGCTACATCGATGCATTGATCGCTGACCTGGAAGCCACCTTGCCCATGACCTGGGGCCGCACGGTGCACAGCATCTTCATCGGAGGCGGTACACCCAGCCTGTTTTCGCCCGCGGCCATCGACCAACTCATCAGCGCCATCCGCGCACGCTTGAAGCTGGAGGCCGACTGTGAAATCACGCTCGAAGCCAACCCCGGCACGTTCGAAAAAGACCGCTTCCGCGCCTACCGTGGTGCGGGCGTCACACGTTTGTCGGTGGGGGTGCAGTCGTTCAACGACCAACACCTGAAGGCGTTGGGCCGCGTGCACAACCGCGACCAGGCGCTGGCAGCGGTGGAAGAGGCGGCCCAGTCATTCGAAACCTTCAACCTCGACCTGATGTACGCGCTGCCCGGCCAAACGCTGGAAGAGCTGCAGCAAGACATAGACACCGCACTCGCGCTGCGCCCGCCGCATATCTCGATCTACCAGCTGACCATCGAGCCCAACACCTACTTCGCCAAGTTTCCGCCGCGTCTGCCCGAGGACGACATCGCCTACACCATGCTCGACATGATCACCGCGAGCACCGGCGCCAAAGGCATGGCGCGCTACGAGGTGTCGGCCTATGCGTTGCCGGGCCATGGCTGCTTCCATAACACCAATTACTGGCAGTTTGGCGACTACATCGGCATAGGTGCTGGCGCGCACGGCAAGATCAGCTTTCCGCACCGCGTGATCCGCCAGGTGCGTTACCGCGAACCCGGCCTGTACATGGACAAAGCCTTGCAGGGCAACGCGGTGACGCAAGAGGAAGAAGTCGCCCGCGCAGATCTGCCCTTTGAGTACATGCTCAACGCGCTACGCCTGCGCGAAGGTTTTGAGCTGGAACAGTTTTCCCAGCGCACCGGCTTGCCCATCACGTCCATCCAAAAAGGTCTGGCCGAGGCCGAAAAGCGTGGCTTGATCACGCGCGACTTTGCGCGTGTGCGGCCTACCGAGCGGGGCTTTGACTTTTTGAGCGATCTGCAGGAACTGTTTTTGAGCGACGCCCCTGCGAAGGGCTAAGCGCAGAACTCTAGACCGCGCGTTAGCTGGTCGCGCGGCGCAGCACGGCCAGCCGTTCGTGGATGGCGGCGCCGTCCAGAATGTCTTCACCGAGTCGCAGATAGTGTTCCAGGTCGGCCACGGCCAATTGGGTGTGGCCGGCTTCGGCGTGCGCCAGGCCCCGGTCGCGCACCTCGTCCAAGGCACCGGGCAGCAACACCACCAATCGCTCCAGCACCGCCACCAATCGTGGCCAATCGCGTTGCGTGGTGTAGATTTCTTTCAGGTTGCGCAGCATGCGCGCCAGGATGTCGCGGGCAGGGGCTGACTGCAGGTACAGGCCTAGCGGCACTTCAAAGTCGTCTACCAAGCCATTGCGGCGGCGGAAGGGATCAAGCCGCTCCATCAGGTCTTCGCGGCTGAGCGACTGGCCGCTGAGCGGGTCCATGACCACCTGGCCCTTGGGCAGGTTGACCTTCAGCATGAAGTGGCCGGGGAAGCTTACGCCACGCGCGTTCAGCCCTATGCCTTGGGCCAGTTCCAGCCACAGGATGGCCAGCGAAATCGGGATGCCGCGGCGGGTGCGCAGCACCGCATTCAGGTAGCTGTTGTCGGGGTCGTAGTAGTCGTTGGCGTTGCCGCCAAAACCGAGGTCACGGTAGAAGAACTGGTTCAGCCCGCGCAGGCGTTGCAGTGGTGGGGCATCGGTCGGCAGGCGGCGTTTGAGGCGGGCGTGCAGCTGGTCCACGTCGCCCAGTACCTGCTGGACGTCTAGGTCGGGGTATTCGTCGTGCGCCAGGCTGGCGGCGGCTTCAAGCAGGGGGAAAGAGGTGTCACTCTCGACCAGTGACGAGAAATATTCCAGCGGTGTGGGGGCTTCAAAGCTCAAAGGCATAAGAACAACTCTGCAAACACTGTACCAGCGGCCGACTCAATCGGATGAATGCTTGAGCAATTTCCGCAGCTTCAGTCCGGCCGCCCAGGTGGCTATGAAATAAATAGCGGCTGACGCAGCCAGGACAGCCGTCAGAAGCGCAATTCTTTTAAGGCCGCGGACTTCTGTCCAGGCCACGGCAGAACCCGCCCAGATCAGGAACACGGCCAGTAGGGCGCTGCCGGCAATCACCTGCAGCAAAAACACGCCCCAACCTGGGGAAGGCTTGAAGCTGCCCCGGCGCAGCAGGCCGATGAGCAGCCAGGTGGCGTTGACCAGTGCGCCCAGGCCGATGGACAAGGCCAAACCTGCATGTTGCAGCCACGGCACCATCACCAAGTTGAACATCTGCGTGAGGATCAACACCGCCACGGCAATCATCACCGGCGTGCGGATGTTCTGGCTGGCGTAGAAGCCGGGGGCCAGCACCTTGATGGCGACCAGGCCGATCAAACCCACGCCGTAGCCCATCAGCGCCAGCGTGGTTTGCTGCACGTCGTAGGCGGTGAACTTGCCGTAGTGGTAGAGCGTGGCCACCAGCGGCTGGGTGAAGGTGAGCAGGGCCACGGCGCTGGGCACCGAGAACACCATCACCAGGCGCAGGCCCCAGTCGAGCATGCCGGAGTAACGTATGTCGTCACCGGCGGCGCGGGCGGCGCTGAGCTGCGGCATCAGTACCACGCCCAGGGCTACGCCCAGCAGCGCGGTGGGGAATTCCATCAGGCGGTCGGCATAACCCAGCCAGCTCACGCTGCCTGGGGCCAGGTGCGAGGCGATCTGGGTGTTGATCAACAGCGACACGTGCGCCACACCCACACCCAGCAGCGCTGGCATCATGAGTTTGCCGACGCGGCGTGTACCGGGGTCCTGCCAGGCGGTGCGCAGGGCGCGCCAGCTCAGGCCAATGCGCGGCAACATGCCGAGTTGGACGAGCGAGGGCACTTGTGCCACCAGTTGCAGCACGCCGCCCAACATCACCCCGCCGGCCATGGCGTAAATCGGCTCAATGCCCCGCGCCTGCAGCCAGGGCGAGCCCCACCAGGCGGCGGACAACATGGCGAGGTTCAGTAAAACCGGTGTGGCCGCCGGAATGGCGAAGCGGCGCCAAGTGTTCAAAATGCCCGAGGCCAGCGCCACCAGCGACATGAAGGCGATGTAGGGGAACATCAGCCGCGTCATGAACACCGCCGCCTCGAAACCATGCGGGTCTTTTTCAAAGCCGCTGGCCAGGGCCCAGACCATGAACGGCGCGCCTATGACGCCGAGTACGGTGGTGGCCAGCAATACCCAGGTAAGCACGGTGGCCACGTGGTCTACAAGTTGTTTGGTGGCTTCTTCGCCGTCTTTGGCCTTGCTGGTGGCCAGCACCGGCACAAAGGCCTGGCTGAACGCGCCTTCGCCAAACAGGCGGCGAAAAAGGTTGGGGATGCGGAACGCGACGTTGAACGCGTCGGTCATGGCGCTGGCCCCAAACAGCGAGGCCATCAACAACTCGCGTGCCAAACCGGTGATGCGGGAGGCCAGCGTTAGGAGGGAGATGGTCGAGGCGGCTTTGAATAAACTCACCGGCTGAGTGTAGCCCGGCCTGCAGGCTTGTCAGGCCCGGCTTTTGGCAGGTGAGTGGACGCTTGCTATAATGGTGGGCTTTGCTGGCAACATCCCTCTAACCTCAAGGAATACATATCATGGCAACCAAACCAAAGAAAAAGAACCCACGCCTGGCGTCGGGCCGTAAACGCGTCCGCCAGGACATCAAGATCAACGCTGCGAACACCTCGCTGCGTTCCAAGTACCGTACCGCTGTGAAGAACGTCGAAAAGGCTGTTCTCGCTGGCGACAAGACCAAGGCAAGCGAACTGTTTGCCAAGATGCAAGCCGTGGTTGACACCGTTGCCGACAAGGGCATCTTCCACAAGAACAAGGCCGCTCGCGACAAGAGCCGTCTGAGCGCCAAGGTGAAAGCCTTGGCCCTGGCCGCCGCTTAAATTTAAGCGCACCGCCCGGACTGATTTCAGTCCGCCGTTGTGTGGGTGCGCTGCCAGCAAAGCAAAAGCAGGAAACCCTCGGAGCGAAAGCTCCGAGGGTTTTTTCGTTGGGTAAGCCTAAAAATAAAAGCCGCCAGGCGCAAACCTGACGGCTTTTCTCATCGGCTGCTGTGCGCTGAGGTGTCAGGCCGGTGCGATGTGCGCCAGCGCCAACTCGCAGGCATCTGTGCTGGTGTTGATGTGCCGTGGCACGTTGTGGCGACGTGGCATGGCGCTGCTTTCGGCCATCAGGTCTTCTATGGCCCATAACGCGGTGCGGGCGCTTTCCAGCACGGTGAGACCATGGGCCGTTGGCACCAGCGCGGTGCCCACGGTCTGCAGCAAGTCATCGCGGAACACGCGGCGCAGCTTGTGCAAGGCGTTTTCAATGGCTTCGGGGGTTTGGCGCAGGCACTCGGCGGCGCGTTGAAGGCTGGTTTCGGTCAGCAGTGTCACCAGGACGCGAAGCATCTGGCGGTCGAGCGGGGCGGAGGAGCGTTGCATGGGTTTAGCCGTAGGAATTGCCTTGATGATGCAACTCTTGTGCCAAACATTTATGACAAAACCCTTTGGGTTTGATCCCCGCGCGATTTTTCTCAGACCTTTTTGGCTGGGTCGGGCACCAGGCAGGCTTCGGCCACCTGCAGGTTATTGTCGCGGGCGAAATTCATGGCGAAATCCCAGGCCATGACGTCATAGTCGCGCAAATCGCGGTGGACGATCACGCATTTCACGCCATTGATGGTTGTGGGAACACACCAGGGGGAGTAACTCAAGTGGCCGCCAGGCTGTGGGCCGCCGGGGCGAAACTGGCACAGGACACCGGCCAAGCGCTCGGCCCAATCACTGGGGCGGAAGGTCCGGCCATCACTGGTGATGCCCTGGATAAAAACTTCTTTGCTCGGGGTGGGGGTCATCTGATGGGGCTGTGTTGGATTTGACCGGCGTGGCGGCTTTGCGGACCAGCACTTCCGGAGGCGGTGCATGTCTCAAACCTGCCAAGTGGTGCGGCAAATTTGCACTGTTGCATCGCAGCAAAATTATATCTTATATAAGACTTGATCCCGATTTCCATAGAGCGGCGTGGGTGCATTGCAGTGATGCGGAATTGTCAAATAAGGTTGCAGTGGCAGCGCCTAGAATTAGCTTTCAGCGGCATATAAGGAGCCTGCTGGGCTTGGGAATCGCCGGCTGCAAATCTACCGCAGTGGTCCATTTTTCGCCGTCTTCTTGATCCATAGGTGAACTATGGACCTGCAAAGTCGACAAAAACTGTCCTCACTGGGGTCGATTTTCGCTATCGGCGCCCCAGGCCCAACAGGCTCCTGTAGGTTCGTATCTTGCGCTGAAAACCCCTTTCTTGTCACGTTTTGGAGAACCACATGACCGCTTTTATCGAGGCCGCATCCCCCCATACCATGAACACCTACGGTCGCCTGCCGATCGCGCTGTCACATGGCCAAGGTGTGCGCGTGTGGGACGTCAATGGCAAGGCTTATCTGGATGGCCTGGGCGGCATTGCGGTCAACACGCTGGGCCACAACCACCCCAAGCTGGTGCCCGCGCTGCAAGACCAGATCGCCAAGATCATCCACAGCTCCAACTACTACCACATCCCCAACCAGGAAAAGCTGGCCGCCAAGCTGGTGGACCTGGCCGGGCTGAGCGCCGAAGGCGGCAAGACCTTTTTCTGCTCTACAGGTTTGGAAGCCAACGAAGCCGCGCTGAAGCTGGCGCGCAAGTTCGGCCACGACAAGGGCATAGAAAAGCCTGAAATCGTGGTCTACGAGCATGCTTTCCACGGCCGCAGCATTGCCACGCTGTCGGCTACCGGCAACAAAAAAGTGCAAGCCGGTTTTGGCCCGCTGGTCGAAGGTTTCATCCGTGTGCCGTTGAATGACATTGCCGCCTTGAAGCAAGCCACCGAAGGCAACCCCAACGTGGTGGCGGTGTTCTTTGAAACCATACAGGGCGAAGGCGGCATCAACGCCATGCGTAACGAATACCTGCAGCAGGTGCGCAAGCTCTGCGACGAGCGCGACTGGTTGATGATGATCGACGAAGTGCAGTGCGGCATGGGCCGCACCGGCAAATGGTTTGCGCACCAATGGGCCGGCATCAAGCCGGACGTGATGCCTCTGGCCAAGGGCCTGGGCTCGGGCGTGCCGATCGGTGCAGTGGTGGCGGGCGCACGCGCGGCCAACATCTTCCAGCCGGGCAACCACGGCACTACCTTTGGTGGCAACCCGCTGGCTATGCGCGCCGGTGTGGAAACCATACAGATCATGGAAGAAGAAGGCTTGCTGGAAAACGCCGCCGTGGTGGGCGCGCACCTGAAGGCCGGGCTTGAGGCCGCGTTGGCTGGCGAGAAAGGCGTGCGCGAAGTGCGCGGCCACGGCCTGATGCTGGGTATCGACCTCGACCGCCCTTGTGGTGTGCTGACGCAACGTGCGGCCGATGCGGGCCTGCTGCTGAGCGTGACCGCCGACAGTGTGGTGCGTTTGGTGCCATCGCTCATCCTCACCAAGGCTGAGGCTGATGAAATTGTCGCTATCCTGTGTCCTTTGATCAAAGCGTTCCTTGCCGAACCCGTGGCCCCATGAGCACAGCATCCAGCACCCCCGCCAGCATCAAGCATTACCTGCAGTTCAGCGACTTCACGGCCGACGAATATGCCTACCTGTTCGAGCGCGCCGCGTTGATCAAGAAGAAGTTCAAGTCCTACGAAAAACACCACCCGCTGGCCGACCGCACGCTGGCGCTGATTTTCGAAAAAGCTTCTACGCGCACCCGCGTAAGCTTTGAGGCCGGCATGTACCAACTGGGCGGCTCGGTGGTGCACCTGACCACTGGCGACAGCCAGTTGGGCCGTGCCGAGCCGATTGAAGACAGCGCCAAGGTCATCAGCCGCATGGTCGACCTGGTGATGATCCGCACCTTTGGCCAGGACAAGCTGGAGCGTTTTGCCGAGTTCTCGCGTGTGCCGGTGATCAACGGGCTGACCAATGAGTTCCACCCTTGCCAAATCCTCGCCGACATCTTCACCTACATCGAGCACCGTGGCTCGATCAAGGGCAAGACGGTGGCCTGGGTGGGCGATGGCAACAACATGGCCAACTCCTGGCTGCAGGCCGCGGAGATTCTGGACTTCACCGTGCACGTGAGCACGCCCAGCGGCTACGAGGTCGATCAGTCGGTCGCTGGTGTGCGTTCCAGTGACAGCTACAAGGTCTTCACCGACCCCATGCAAGCCTGCGCCGGTGCCGACCTGGTGACCACCGACGTCTGGACCAGCATGGGTTACGAGGCCGAAAACGACGCGCGCCGCAAAGCCTTTGCCGACTGGCGTGTCGACGCCGAGATGATGCGCGTGGCCAAGCCCGATGCGTTGTTCATGCACTGCCTGCCGGCTCACCGTGGCGAAGAAGTGGATGCGGATGTGATCGACGGCCCACAGTCCGTGGTATGGGACGAGGCTGAAAACAGAATGCATGCGCAAAAGGCGCTCATGGAGTACCTTTTGCTCGGACGACTCGCATGAAGTGCGGGGCGGCTGACCGCAGGGCAGGCATTATGTTGCGGCGTAGCCAAAACCGCATGCACGCGCAAAAAGCCTTGATGGAATACCTGCTCTTGGGCCGCCTGGCCTGAGCGTCGGTTCATAGGGGCGCCCACATGGCCGATACCTGCCAAACATGTGGCGCCTGCTGCGCAGCTTTTCGGGTCGATTTCAGCGTGTTTGAACTCGACGAACACGGCGGCAGCGTGCCGAGTTCGTTGGCAGTGGAAGTCAACGACAACCTGAGCCGCCTGCGCGGTACCGATTACGCCCAGCCGCGCTGCGCTGCGCTCTGCGGGCGCATTGGTGAGTCGGTGAGCTGCGGAATCTATGAGTGGCGCCCCAGCCCCTGCCGCGAATTGGAAGCCGGCAGCGACGGCTGTGCGCGTGCCCGGCGCCGACACGGTTTGGCCGTGCTTTAAGCATCTTGACCGTCGCCTCAAAACCGCCGCTTTCGGCGGTTTTTGTTTCACCCTTGATGCCGCCGCATTGACGGTCATCGTTGGGTAATGAATATTTGTAGTTCGTTGTAAATAACCGACACAACGGGTTTTTTCCGAGCGGCAAACTCCGCGGCTTGTTGTTTGAAGCGCACGATTTTTAACTCGTATTGGGTTGAGAGTGGCGCATCAGGCCTGTGATTTGCGTAGCGGTTGAAACCCGCCTTGCCGTGTAACCGAGGTATAGATCCATGTGTCCCCACGCCCATTCCAGCACCACCCCTAACGCCGGCTCAGAGGTCGCGCCTGGTAAACCAGAGAGCATCGTCATCGAAGAGCGTGCGCAGCTCGACTTCAGCCAGTCCATGAGCTACGGCGACTACCTGCAGCTCGACGCCATCCTGGGTGCGCAAAAGCCGCTGTCGCCCGCGCACGATGAAATGTTGTTCATCGTGCAGCACCAAACCAGCGAACTGTGGATGAAGCTGATGCTGCACGAGCTGCATGCGGCCATTGCCTGTGTGGCGGCCGACAACCTGTCCAGCGCCTTCAAGATGCTGGCGCGCGTGAGCAAAATCATGGAGCAACTGGTGCACGCCTGGGACGTTTTGGCGACCATGACGCCGCCCGAGTACAGCGCCATGCGGCCTTACCTGGCCAGCTCCAGCGGCTTTCAGAGCCACCAATACCGCCGCATCGAATTTGCGTTGGGCAACAAAAACGCCGCCATGCTGAAGCCGCACGCGCACCGGCCCGATTTGCTGGCCTCGGTGGAGGCGGCTTACGCCGCGCCGTCGCTGTATGACGAGTCGCTGCGCTTGCTGGCGCGCCGTGGCATTGCCGTGCCGGCGGCCACTCTGGAGCGTGATTGGCGTCAGCCCTATGTGGCGAGTGCCGAGGTCGAGCAAGCCTGGCTCACGGTGTATCGCGACCCATCACATTACTGGGATCTGTACCAGTTGGGCGAAGAACTCACCGACCTGGAAGACGCCTTCAGGCTTTGGCGCTTCCGCCATGTGACGACGGTGGAGCGGGTGATTGGGTTCAAGCGCGGCACGGGCGGTACGGGTGGCGTGAGCTATCTGCGCAAGATGCTGGATGTGGTGTTGTTTCCGGAGATTTGGACGTTGAGAACTAATCTCTAACCCCCAGTCTTCGTGCACTGCGTGTCACTACGCCAACCCCCTTGCAGGGGGCAATACCTGCAGCCCGGCAAAGCCGGTTCTGCGGTATTCGCAAAGGGGCAGGGGTGTTTTTTCTTGCTGCTGATGCCGGACTGGCGGTTTATATCAAAAGTGCCGCTCACGCTTTATGGATAAGCATGAGCAGCTATTTATTCAATAGCGATTAAGCCGTAGTATTCGCGCCGTAAAGCCAGGGCATGTCGAGCAGGCGTTCGCCGCCCAGGCGCATGGCAAGGTTGCGGCTCCAGCGTATCGGGCCGGTGGCGTGGAAGATGCGGCCGTTGCGTTCGGCGCGGGCCTGGACGCGGGCGTTGCGTTGCCAGCGCTCCTGGGCGTAGCGGCGCAGGGCGGCAGGCACGTTGGCCGATGGCGTCAGCGCTTGGCCCAAGGCTTGGCCCAGGGCTGCGGCGTCTTCTATGGCCATGCCGGCGCCTTGTGCGAGGTAGGGGCGCATGGGGTGGGCGGCGTCACCCAACAGTGCCACGCGGCCCAGGGCTTGTTCTTGCGGGCCACGCATCGGTGGGCGGTCGCACAGCACCCACAGGCGCCAGTGGCCTACGGCATGCACCAGGTTTTGCAGCGGGCCGCAGGTGTCGGCCAGCACACGTTGCAGCTCGATGGCATTGGCCGAGTGGTCCCAGTGGTCAAGCCGCTCTGGCCCCAGGTTTTGCACAGGCCCGGGCAATCGGGCCTGCACGATGGCCACCACATTGAGCCAATCGCCGCCGCGCACGGGATACTGCACCACGTGCAAACGCGAGCCCAGCCAGACGGTGATGTTCTGGGTGCGCAGCGCCTCGGGCAGGGCGGCTTGGCGCACCAGCGCGCGGTAAGCCAAATGGCCTGCCACCATGGGCTGGCCGTCCTGCAAAAGAATCTGACGCACCGGGCTCCACAAACCATCGGCGCCGACGAGGGCGTCGCCTTCTACCTCGACTGCCCCGGCGGAAAAAGTGCTGGCCTCGCTGGTGAGTTGTGCTTTAACGCTGTTGAGGTCTTCGCTGAATTGCCGAAGTGCCGTGTTCAGCTGAATCTGCACCGCGCCTTCCTGCTGCGTGGCGGTATGCAACAGCCGGTGCAGGTCTGCACGGTGAATGGTGACATAGGGCGCACCGTAGCGCGCCTGAGTCTGCTGGCCCAAGCGCAACAGGCCCAGGGTTTGGCCCGAGTCGGCATCGCGCACCTGCAACTGGTCGGGCAGGGCTGCGACTTCTGCCACGGCACTGGCCAGGCCCCAGGCATTGAGTTGGCGCGTGACGTTGGGCCCAAGCTGTATGCCTGCACCCACCTCGCTGAAGGCCGGGGCGCGTTCAAACAGTTGCACACCCCAACCTGCGCGCGCGCAAGCCAGGGCGGCAGACATGCCACCAATGCCTCCCCCCGCGATCAACACCTGTTTCGCCATACCCCGAATTCTGCCGCTTTTTACAAATAAAAACGGCGTAGCTGCCGGCTTTGACTTTATCCCGCCAGCAGTTGCCGCAGCACAAACGGCAGGATGCCGCCGTGGCGGTAGTAGTCGACCTCGATTGGTGTGTCTATGCGCAGAATCAACTGCACCTCTTCTTGCAGACCGTTTTCGCGGTGGATCACCATGCTGGCGTAGCTTTGCGGTTTGAGATCCTGGGAGGGCACGATGTCAATGTGTTCGCGCCCGCTGAGGCCCAAGGTTTGCCAGCTCACACCCGGCAAAAACTGCAGCGGCAACACGCCCATGCCCACCAGGTTGCTGCGGTGGATGCGCTCAAAGCTGCGCGCCACCACGGCCTTGATGCCGAGCAACTGCGTGCCTTTGGCCGCCCAGTCGCGTGACGAGCCGGTGCCGTATTCTTCACCCGCAAAAATCACCGTGGGACGGTTGTGCGCCATGTAGCGCATGGCGGCGTCGTAAATCGGCATCTTTAGCGCAGCGCCACCTTCGGCCGCCGTTGGCTGGTAGAACGTCAGGCCGCCTTCCTCGCGTGAACCATCGGGCAGGGCCGGGATCATCAGGTTCTTGATGCGTACATTGGCAAAAGTGCCGCGCATCATCACGTCATGGTTGCCGCGGCGCGCACCATAGCTGTTGAAGTCGGCTTTTTGCACGCCGTTGGCGAGCAGCCACTGGCCGGCGGGCGAGCTTTCCTTGATGGAACCAGCCGGTGAGATGTGGTCGGTGGTGATGGAATCGCCAAACAGCGCCATGATGGTGGCGCCCCGCACCGATACCGCGTCTTTTGTGTCGCTCGCGCCTTTATCTGTTGCGTTGGGTACTCCCAATTCAAGAGCGAAATCCTTGAAGAAGGGCGGCTCGGCAATATAGGTGCTGGCGGGCCAGGTGTAGGCGTCGCCGGCCACACCTTTGATTTTTTCCCACAGCTTGCCAGGCTCCGATTTCACCTTGCCGTAATTGGCGCGGAAGGCTTTGCCGTTCATGGCGTATTTCATCAGCGCGTGGATTTCGTCGCTGCTGGGCCAGATATCACCCAGGTAAACCTCTTTGCCAGCGCGTCCTATGCCCACAGGTTCGGTCATCAGGTCGCGCTTCATGGTGCCGGCAATCGCATAGGCCACCACTAGCGGCGGGCTGGCTAGAAAATTGGCCTTCAGGTTGGGGTGGATGCGTGCTTCAAAGTTGCGGTTGCCACTGAGCACCGCCGCGCACACCAGGTTGTTGCGGGTGATGGCCTCGTTCAGCTCTGGTGTGAGGTCGCCAGCATTGCCGATACAGGTCGTGCAACCATAACCGGCAAGTGCAAAGCCGAGTTTTTCCAGGTAGGGCAGCAGGCCGGTTTCGGTCAGATACTCGGTGACGATGCGCGAGCCCGGCGCCAATGAGGTTTTGATATGCGGCTGTACTTTTAATCCGGCTTCCACGGCCTTCTTTGCCAGCAGGCCGGCCGCCAAAAGCACACTGGGGTTGGACGTATTGGTGCAACTGGTGATCGCCGCAATCAATACATCGCCATTGCCAACCGTGACGTTTGAGCTGCGGCTGGTGGCGACAGCCGTGGCCATGGTCGGCTTGTTGCCTTCCATCTCCACCACTTGGCGCGGCGCGCCGTGGGGTGTCGGCGGGCTGGAGGGGGCCGTGTGCGCGGGGATTTCGGGGTAGACGGAATGGCGTTGGCTCAGTTCCTCGGCGGGGCGGTTAAAACCGTTTTCGGCCACTGGCAGGCTGAACAGCGACTGGAAGGTGTGTGCCACGTTGCCCAGTTCTATGCGGTCTTGCGGGCGCTTGGGGCCGGCCAGGCTGGGCGTCACGTCGCCCAGGTCAAGCTTGACGACCTGCGAGAAATCAATTTCGCCTGCTAGCGGAACACCAAACAGGCCTTGGGCGCGGAAGTAGGCTTCAAAGGTTTCAATCTCCGCCTTGGTCCGGCCCGTGCCCTTGAAGTAGTCGATGGTGCGTTCATCCACCGGGAAGAATCCCATGGTGGCGCCGTACTCGGGCGCCATGTTGGCGATGGTGGCGCGGTCGGGCAGAGCCAGGGTGCGCGTGCCTTCACCGAAGAACTCGACAAATTTGCCGACCACTTTGGCGTGGCGCAGGATTTCAGTGACGCTGAGTACCAGATCGGTGGCGGTGACACCCTCACGCAGGCGCCCCGTGAGCTCGAAACCGACCACATCGGGCGTCAGCATATAGACCGGTTGCCCGAGCATGGCCGCCTCGGCCTCGATGCCGCCCACGCCCCAGCCGACCACACCAATGCCGTTGATCATGGTGGTGTGGCTGTCGGTGCCGACCAAGGTGTCGGGGTAGTACACGCCGTCAGAAGTGCGGTGTACGCCGCGCGCCAGGTATTCGAGGTTCACCTGGTGCACGATGCCAAAGCCCGGCGGCACCACGCCAAAGGTCTTGAAGGCCTGCATGCCCCACTTCATGAACTCGTAGCGCTCGCGGTTGCGCTGGAATTCGAGCTTCATGTTCAGATCAAGCGCCTTTTTGCTGCCAAAGTAGTCGACCATGATGGAGTGGTCTACCACCAGGTCCACGGGTACCAGGGGCTCGATGCGACCGACTTTTTTGCCTAGTTTCAAGGCTACGCTGCGCATCGCGGCGAGGTCGGCCAGCAGTGGCACGCCGGTAAAGTCCTGCAATACGACACGTGAGACCACAAACGGGATCTCGTCCACGCGTTCGGCGTTCGGCAACCAGTGCACCAGTTGCTCCACATGTTCCGGGCTCACGCGTTTGCCATCGCAGTTGCGCAACACCGATTCGAGCACGATGCGCATCGATACCGGCAACCGGTTCACGCCGGGGTAGGTTTTGGCGAGCTCGGGAAGTGAATGAAACTTGCCGGTGGCGCCAGAGGCCGTTCTGAACGTCTTGACGGTGGAAGCAAAGGGATGGAGCGAATGTGTGCGTGTGGGCTTTTTCATCAACATGACCTTGTTTCAAAGTGAGTGAAATTGATTGTGGACTAAATGAACAGCGATGGCGATGACACGGCCTGTGAGTCGGCTGCTCGGTGGCTTGCATCAATGGATTGCATATTCTTCTGCGGACAAGGATTTGACCGAAAATGTGTCGAATACGCCAAAATTGTCGCTTCTAGCAGCAAGCGGTGAGCGGGTAGCCCTGAGGAGCACCTGATAATTCCAAGCTTCATTAACCGCCAATCGACTGCGGTTAATATCGTTGTTTGAACTGATATAAAAAAATCATAAGTACGCACCGATTTTCATGACCATATTTTTGAAAACAATTTTGCGTTCCTGGGGGAGATGCTCGGAAATCGCTGAATTGCAATCTGAGATTTCGGTGCGGCTTCGCCAGTCGCAAGTCTTGTGCGGTGATGAGGACGTATTTCGAGCATGATCAAGCTATTCAATCACTACTTGCACAAGCGAACGCTGCAGCAGGTTTTTTTCGATTTGGGGCTGGTAATCCTGGCGGTTCTTCTCACTGTCTTGTGGCGAGGCGAGGACACTACCGCCGCCGTTTCACTTGTCGGGCATGCATGTTTGCTGGCGCTCGGCATGTTGTTGATCAACGCGGGGCTGGGTTTTTACCAGCGCGTGCACAACCGCTCGCTCAGCCAGTCGCGCGCGCGCGCCGTGCTGTCGCTCATCATGGCGGTTCCACTCACCTATGTGGTGTTTGCGCTGTTTCCGTCTCAGTTGGCGAATCGCGAAGCTATTGTGATGTCGGCCATGCTCGGTGTGCTGGTGATGATGTTGCACCGGGTTTATGTGGTGCACTCCACGCCCCAATCGATGTTGCGCCACCGTGTATTGGTGTTCGGTACCGGTCCGCGCGCGGCGCTTGTGGGCAAGACGCTGAAGAATGAAGATCCACACGTGGATGTTGTGGGGTATTACGCAAGTCCGAATGAAGTCGAGGCAGAAGTGTCGGCCTGGGGCATTTTGTCCAAACACAAATCCCTGACGGATACCGCGCTTGAGCTGGAAGTGGACGAAATCGTGGTTGCGCTCATGGAGCGTCGTGGCGGCAGCATGCCGCTACGTGAATTACTCGATTGCAAATTGCATGGGGTGCGGGTGGTGGATGTTGCGACCCATTTTGAAAAGACCAAGGGCCAGATTCGGCTTGATTCCGTCAATGCCGGGTGGTTGATTTTTGGCGATGGCTTTAGCCAAGATGGCATGCGCACCTTTGTGAAACGGCTGTTCGACATCTTTAGTGCGCTTGTTTTGATCTTGATCACCCTGCCCATCATGCTGGTGACCATGTTGCTGATCACCCTGGAGAGCAAGGGGCCGATTTTTTATAAGCAGGAGCGGGTCGGGTTCAACGGCCGGCTGTTCAATGTGATCAAGTTCCGCAGCATGCGCACCGATGCGGAAAAAGATGGCAAGCCGCGCTGGGCCGCTGCCCAGGACGACCGTGTGACGCGTGTCGGGCGGGTGATTCGCAAAATCCGCGTCGATGAATTGCCGCAACTATTCTGTGTGCTAACGGGCGACATGAGCATGGTCGGTCCGCGGCCCGAGCGCCCGTATTTCGTCGACCAGTTGACGCGCCAGATTCCTTACTACGCGGTACGGCAAAGTGTGAAGCCCGGCGTTACGGGTTGGGCGCAAGTGCGCTACCACTACGGCGCCACGTTGGAAGATTCGGCGGAGAAGCTGCAATATGACCTCTACTATGTCAAGAATCACTCCTTGTTTCTTGACATCGTGATCCTGTTTGAAACAGTTGGCGTTGTCCTCCTGGCTAAAGGCTCGCGCTAAGTTGGCCCGATTGTCCTGCCATGGTGGGCTCGTTACGGCTGAATGATGGATAGCGAAAACTTTGGTTTGATGCTTTGGGGCTATGGACTGGTGGGACTGGTCTATGGTCTTTTTCTTTTGCGCTTGATCTGGGCCGGCACGCTGTTGCCACCGCTTGCGCTGAGCGCCATTTCGCTTGTCTTTGCCGTCTTCTGCAGTGCCGTCTGGGGCGGCTTGGAGGCCGGGTTCCTGTTGACGTCTCACTTGGAATACGAGTGGCTTGGGCGCCTGGTCGACTGGGGGCGTTATGCCGGTTGGTTGGGCTTCATGGTCGTGCTGTGCCGGCCAAATCAGACGGAGGATCTGCCAAGTTCCATTGCCGCTTTGCCGCTGGTGACCATCTTGCTGATGCTTGGCAGCCTTGCGATGCAGGTCCAGGCAGGGATGCGCCCCGCAGTTGAGGCGGATAGCTCCAACCTTTTGCTGTTGAGCTCAATGGCGATGTCGGTCCTGGCGCTGGTGTGGCTTGAGCAGGTCTATCGCAATGTCACGGAAGATTCCCGTTGGAACGTGAAGCCGCTATGTCTGGGCCTTGCGGGAACATTTCTGTTCGATCTGTACTTGTATTCGCAGGCGGTGTTGTTTAACAAGCTCGACCCTGATGCACTCAGCATCCGTGGGTTTGTGCATGGCTTGATGATGCCATTGCTACTGTTATCGACGTTGCGTCGTAAAGACTGGGTTGCGAAGATTCGTATCTCACAGCGGGCCGCATTTCATTCTGCAACCTTGTTCGCCGCAGGGATCTACCTGTTGTTTATCTCTGGTGTGGGCTACTACGTCCGTTACTTTGGCGGTGAATGGGGGCGCGCCCTGCAACTGGGCTTGATTTTCTCGGCACTTGTGGTGCTGATGATCCTAGCCCTTTCGGGTTCGGTGCGCGCAAAGTTCAAGGTATTCGTCGGCAAGCATTTCTTCCGGTACCGGTATGACTATCGTGAGGAATGGCTCAGGTTTACCCAAACACTTTCGTCCAGTGACGTGCCGCAGGAAATGGGGCAGAAGGTGATCAGGGGCTTGGCCGATATGCTGGAGAGTCCCGGTGGCGGGCTTTGGCTCAAGGGCGCAGGTGAGTCTGCCTTCAGGCAGGCAGCTCGGTGGAATCTGGCGAAAACCGATGCGGAAGAAGGCGACGACTCGCCTTTCTGCAGGTTTTTGGTGAAAAGCCGTTGGGTGGTGAATCTCGCTGAGTTTCGTTCTTTTCCCCAGCGTTATGGCGACCTGGTTTTGCCCCCTTGGCTGCACGATATTCCACATGCCTGGCTGGTGGTGCCGCTCATCGTCGGTGACAACATGATAGGTTTCGTCCTCTTGGCCAGTGCCAGAACAAACTTCGACGTCAACTGGGAGGTGAATGATTTGCTGAAAACAGCGAGCCGGCAGGCCGCCAGCTTTCTTTCGCAAATGCAGGCGACGGAGGCACTGCTCGAAGTTCGAAAATTTGACGCGTTTAACAAGATGTCGGCGTTTGTCGTGCACGATCTGAAGAACATCGTGACGCAGTTGTCATTGATGATGAAGAACGCCAAAAGACTGCACGATAACCCCGAATTTCAGCAAGACATGTTGATGACGGTGGAGAATTCTTTGGACAGAATGCGTCAACTGATGCTTCAATTGCGCGAGGGGGCCACTCCCCCAGGCGTCGCCGTCGGTGTAGACCTTTTCAGTATCGTGCAACGCATTTCCGCTGTCGCCGCAGGACGTGGTCGGCATTTGGAGGTGGAAGTGGTGCAGCGCGTAGTCACGAGAGGGCATGAGGAGAGGCTGGAGCGCATCATTGGACATGTGGTGCAAAACGCCTTTGATGCAACCGAATCATCAGGACAGGTCTGGCTGAAACTTGACCGTGTCAGTGGGCAAGCTTGTATTGAAGTCCGTGACACGGGGCAAGGCATGTCGGAGGAGTTTGTGAGGGAGCGCCTCTTCAAACCCTTCCAGACAACAAAGAAGGCTGGGATGGGAATTGGGGCCTACGAAAGCTTCCAATACGTACAAGAACTAGGTGGAAGAATCTTGGTCGATAGTGAACTTTCCAAGGGAACGCGAGTGTCTATATTCCTCCCGTTATTTGACGTTCAGCAAGGATCGGATTTGCGAGAGAAAGAAGAGGTATGACAGTGGATACGGCACGCTCCCTACTGATTGTCGAAGACGACCTTGCGCTGCAGAAGCAGATCAAGTGGTCGGTCGACAAATTTGAGTCCGTCACCGCGGCTGATCGCGAGAGCGCATTGATCCAATTGCGCCGGCATACGCCCGCCGTGGTCACCATGGACCTGGGACTGCCGCCGGATGCGGATGGTGTCTCCGAGGGCTTCAAACTGCTGGAGCAGATCCTGGCGGCGCAGGCCGATACCAAGGTGATTGTGTTGACTGGGCAGAACGATCAGGCAAACGCCTTGCGCGCTGTGGCGCTGGGGGCCTACGACTTCTTCGCCAAGCCGTTCGAGCCAGAACTACTGAATCTGACCATAGAGCGTGCATTTCGCATGTTCGAGTTGCAGAAGGAAAACCGGCGCCTGCAAAGCATGCACCAGCCTGATGCGTTGTCGGGCCTTATCACGCGCGACCCCGAGATGCTGCGCATTTGCCGCACCATTGAAAAGGTGGCCGCGAGTACGGCGACGGTCATGCTGTTGGGCGAAAGTGGCACGGGAAAGGAAGTCCTGGCGCGTGGTTTGCATCAAAGTTCCCCGCGCAAGAATGGTAAGTTTGTTGCTATCAATTGCGCAGCGATCCCAGAAAATTTGCTGGAGAGCGAACTTTTCGGTTACGAGAAGGGCGCCTTCACCGGGGCGAGCAAGACTACCATCGGCAAAATCGAGACGGCCAATGGCGGAACGCTGATGCTGGACGAAATCGGCGATCTGCCGTTTCCGCTGCAGGCCAAGCTGCTGCGCTTCATTCAGGAACGGACGATTGAGCGTGTGGGTGGGCGGCAGGAGATCCCGGTGGACGTGCGCATTGTTTGCGCGACCCATCAGGATCTGAACGCACTTAGCAAGGAAGCGCGGTTCCGCGAGGATCTTTATTACCGCCTCGCCGAGATCGTGGTGAATATTCCGCCCCTACGTGGCCGTAATGGCGATGCCGCGCTGCTGGCGCATTCGTTTTTACGCCGCTTTAGTGAGGAACAGAATCGCGGCAGCATGCATCTCAGTGAAGGTGCGGTGCGTGTCATTGAGACGTATCAGTGGCCAGGCAATATTCGCGAGCTGGAAAACTGCATCAAACGCGCGGTCATCATGGCCGACGGCAATCAGATTTCAGCCGATGATGTGGGCCTGTCTGTGCCGGATGAAGATGGACAAGACCAATCGCTGGATCTGCGGGTGATCCGCGAGAACGCGGAGAAAGGTGCGCTGATCCAGGCGCTCAGCCGAGTCAACGGCAATATTGCCAAGGCCGCCGAGTTGCTGGGTGTGAGTCGGCCCACGCTTTACGACCTGATGCACCGGTTGGGCTTGAAGTAGCAAGTTGACGAATTAGGAATGTTGATGAACATGACGCAGGTTCGGTTTTCCAAGGCATTGCTGGTGGCGTTGCTGCCCATGGTGCTTGTGGCTTGTGGCGGCGACGATCCGCAAAAGATGTTGACTTCGGCCAAGGAGTACTTGGAGAAGAAAGACAACGCGGCGGCCATGATCCAGGTCAAGAATGCGCTGCAGGTCCAGCCCGATTCTGGCGAGGGGCGTTATCTGCTGGGGCTGACCTTGCTTAATTCTGGCAATGCAACTGCCGCCGAGATCGAGCTGGACAAGGCCAGGCGCCTGAAGTTTGATGACGAAAAGGTTGTGCCCTTGCTGGCCAAATCCTTGGCAATGCAGGGCAAGTTCCGCAAGATCACGGACGAACTGGGTCATGTGCAGATCTCGTCGCCAGAGGCGAAGTCAGAATTTCTGATTGCGCTGGCCGCCGCCTATGCGGCACAGGGAAAGCAGGTGGAGTCGCGCACTGCGCTTAACAGCGCCTTACAGGCAAACCCCAGCAATGCTGACGCCCTGCTGGCGCAAGCGCGAAATGAAGCTGGCAGCGGCAACGTTGACCAGGCGCTGACGCAGGCCGAGTCGTTGGTTGCCAAATTCCCGGCCAACCCCGAAACGTGGCGTTTGAAAGCCGACCTCCTGCTTTTCGCCAAGGGCGATTCCGACGGTGCGCTGCAAGCCTATCAAAAAGCGGTCGAGGTCAAGAAAGACTTCTTGCCGGGTCACTCGGGTGCCATGGCGGTGTATTTGCAAAAGGGCGATTTGCCCAGTGCAAACAAGCAACTGGAAGCCATGAAGGCGGTGGCTGCAAACCACCCGCAAACCAAGTATTTTGAGGCGCAAATTGCGTACCAGTCGCGCAACTTCGATAAGGTGCGCGACCTGACACAACAAATCCTGCGCGTGGCGCCAGACAACATCAAAACCTTGCAGTTGGCCGGTGCTGCGGAGTACCAACGGCGCTCCTATCTACAGGCTGAGTCTTATCTGAGCAAGGTGATACAGGCCGCTCCGCAACTGGCGTCGGCGCGGCGGTTTCTGGTCCTGACCTATCTGCGTTCCGGCAAACCAGAAAAAGCCATGAGCACGCTGAATCCAGCTTTGTCGCCCGAGCCCAAGGACCCGGACTTGCTTTCGCTGGCGGGTGAGGTCTTTTTGCAGAATGGCAACTTGGCTCGTGCACAAGATTACTTTGCAAAAGCCGCCAGGCTAGACCCCAAGGATGCTCGCAAAAGGACATCGTTGGCACTGACACACCTGATGAGCGGTGATGCCAACGCCGCTTTTGGCGAGCTCCAGGACATTGCTGCAAGCGACGCCGGAGTGACTGCCGATCTGGCCTTGATCAGCGCGCGTCTGCGCCGTCAGGAGTTTGCTCAGGCGCTGAAGGCGATTGATGGCCTGGAGAAGAAACAACCCGATAGCCCCCTGGCCGCAAACTTGCGCGGCCACACGCAGTTGGCGATGAAAGATTCGGCTGCAGCGCGCAAGAGCTTTGAAGCGGCCGTGAAGATCAACCCAACCTACTTCCCAGCCGTGGCCAGCTTGGCCCGTTTGGACCTGGCAGACAAGAAGCCTGACGTGGCCAAGTCCCGCTTTGAGGCGGTGTTGACCAAGGAGCCGAAGAACGGTCAGGCGCTCGTAGCCTTGGCGGAACTCAGTGCAAGCCAGGGGGGAAGCAAGCAGGAGGTGGCTGATCTTCTGAACAAGGCGATAGCTGCCAATCCCAATGAAGCTTCACCACGCTTGTTGCTGATCGAGCTTTATCTGCGTAGCAAGGACTTTAAGCAGGCGTTGTCGACTGCGCAGGCGGGCGTCTCAGCCACGCCGGATAACCTTGCCTTGCAAGACGCCCTGGGCCGCACCCAGATGTTGTCCGGCGACATCAACCAGGCACTGACCACATTCAACCGCATGATCAGCCAGCAGCCGAATGCCGTTCAACCGCATTTGCGCCTGGCGGAGGTCTACCTGACCGACCAGAAAAAGACGGAAGCCGCGCAAAGCCTTACTAAGGCATTGGAGCTTCAGCCCGATTTACTGCAGGCGCAGCGTGGTTTGATTTCGCTCGATGTTGAGGCTCAGCGTTACCAAGCGGCGCTAGTCACAGCGAAGAATGTTCAGCGGCAACGTGCCAAGGACGCGGCCGGCTACATCCTGGAGGGTGATGTGTATGTGGCCCAGCGCAAGTGGGACGAGGCCGCACGGGCCTATCAAGCGGGCTTGAAGAATGCGAGCGTGTCGGAACTCGCCATCAAGTTGCACTCATCCTATGTGGCCAGCGGCAAAAAGGCGGAAGCTGATCAATTGGCGGTCAGTTGGCCGAAGGAGCACCCTAAGGATCTTGGTTTTGTCTTCTACCTGGGAGACAACGCACTGGCGCGCAATGATTACGCCGCTGCGGAGAAATACTATGGATCTGTGGTGCAAGCGCAGCCAGAGAACGCGCCCGCACTCAACAACTTGGCGTGGGTGAGTGGGCAATTGAAGCGGGAAAAGGCCCTGGGTTATGCCGAGAAGGCCGTCAGCCTGATGCCGCAACAACCTGCCTTCACCGATACCCTGGCCATGTTGCTGCTCGATCAGAACGACTATGCCAAGGCCTTGGAGTGGAGCAAGAAGTCGGTGGCGATGCAACCAGACAACCCGACTTTCAAACTGAATCTGGCCAAGGTCTATGCGAAGTCTGGTGACAAGAGCAACGCCAAGTCAATTCTGACTGAGCTAGCCAAACTGGGTGACAAGTTCAGCTCCCAGCCTGAAGTAGAGCAGATGCTCAAAACGCTTTGAGCGGGATGGCTGACAACAGTGAACTGCACACCCTGCGCGTGTTGGGAAGCTTCCTGATGTCAGCTGGAGCAGACGTTCTTTCGCGGCGGGCTTTCGGCGGTGTTCTGGGGCTGGCGCTGACGGGCATGTTGTTAGTTGCACCCGAAGCGCGTGCCGATTTGGTTGGGGTGATCGAGAAGGTCAAACCCTCGGTCGTGATCGTGGGCTATTACAAGGCCACGGACAACCCGCGCTTTACGTTACGCGGAACCGGCTTTGTCGTGGGCGAGAGGAACCGCGTCATTACCAATGCCCATGTGCTGGTGCCGGCCGGAGAAGAGAATGGCCGCGATTTGGTGGTGAACGTGCGTACCTCCAAAGAGGGTTGGGAAACCCGACGCGCAACCGTGTTGGAGGTGGACCCGACGCATGATGTAGCCGCGTTGCAGGTGGAGGGGCCTCCGATACCGGGTCTGCGTGTGCGTGATTCCGATCGCGTCAAAGAGGGCGAGTCTATGGCGTTCATGGGGTTTCCGATTGGCGGGGCGCTTGGCTTTTCGCCCGTCACGCACCGGGCCATGATCTCCTCCATCACCACCATCTCATTGCCTGCGCCTACCGGGCGCCAGTTGTCCGAGAGAGTCATTCGCAGCTTGCGTGATGGCAACTTCAGCATTTTTCAGCTTGACGGTACGGCCTACCCCGGCAACAGTGGCGGCCCGCTGTTCGATGTGGAAACAGGTGAGGTCGTTGGTGTAATCAATATGACTTTCGTCAAAGGCACACGCGAGTCGGCGCTGACCAACCCATCGGGTATCAGCTACGCCATTCCAAGCAAGTTCTTTGTGGAGTTGCTGGCGCGGCAAAAGCCACGCTGAACAGGCTGCGAGGCAGCGCCTTACCGCAGGCTGGCCGATGCAGGGGTGGGCGGCTGCGGTGTGATGCGTGACACCATGACCTGGTCGATGCGATAGCTGTCTACGTCGAGAACCTCAAACTTGTAGTTGCCCCAGACCACCGTGTCGGTACGTCGTGGAACGCGGCGCAGCATCACCATCATGAAACCCGCCAGGGTTTCGTATTCTTCTGCATGGGGTAGTTCGGTCAGCGACAAAGCATGCAAGACATCTTCGATGGCGGTGATGCCGTCGATCAGCCAAGAGTTTTCGTCTCGGCGGACGATTTGCTCTTCGTCTGGGGGATTGGAGATCAAATCGCCCATCACCGTGCTCATCACATCGTTCAGTGTGACGACCCCAACCACCAGGCTGTATTCGTTGATGATGACGGCAAAGTCTTCATGAACCTGGCGGAACTGTTCCAGAACCTCGCCCAGCGTCAGGCGGTCGGGCACCATCACCACCTTTCGAATCAGTGAATCATCCTTGAGCGAGATGGCCTGGTTGTTCAGGACACGCTGGAACAGGTCTTTGGCGTCGACGTAACCCACCACATGGTCGATGTCGCGTTCACATACGGGGTAGGTGGAGTAGGGCTCGGCCGCGATGCGCAAGCGCACCACATGGTCGGGGTCATCGGTCAGAAAATAAGCGATGTGGTCGCGCGGTGTCATGGCACTCGACACGGTGCGGATGTCGAGTTCAAACACGTTTTCGATCACGCGTTGGCCACGCTCTTCCAGGACTCCAGCGCGGGTGCCGGCTTCTGCCATGGCCAGAATGTCGGCCGACGTCACACGGTCGTCGCGTACGGTCGGCAGACCCAGCAGATGGGCCAACCAGTCGGCACACTTGCTATAGATCCACACCAGGGGCATCAATACCGTGACGAACACCTGCATAGGCGCGATCACGCGTACCGCCATGTGTTCGGGCTCGGTCATGCCCAAGCGTTTGGGGAGCAAATCGGCCAACAGGATAAACAGCGATGTGACGACGAAGAACGAGCTGGCAAACCCAGCCGTTTCAGCCACGTCCAGATCAAGCCATATGGCATAGAGCATGGTCAGGCTGGGACTGAGTGCACCTTCTCCCACAATGCCACCCAGAATGGCGACAGCATTCAGCCCGATTTGCACTACGGTGAAGTAATGCGCCGGGTCGTCTTGCACGCGCATTACGCGTTCGGCGCGCGCATCGCCGTCGTCGGCCAACTGGCGTAAGCGCACGCGGCGCGAGGCGGCAAGCGAAATCTCGGCAATGGAGAAAAATGCGCTCGCCACAATCAGTGCGGCAATGAGCAGAAGACTGGTGGAAAAATTCATAAGTACAGCAGTCCGGCACCTCAAGTGCGCGACTGCTGCACCAGTTTAGCGAGCTTCCGCAGGCGCGCTACTGAATGAAACCCATGCGTGTTTTACTCGCGCCACTGCGCGGCAGATCGTCTACCTTCAGGGCTTCACGCCCATCGAGCCGCGCGTTGCCAAAAGCTGTCATCAGCGCGCGGCGCATTTCGCGAGGTGGCAGTTCGGCCAGAACATCTAAAACATCGCCGCTGGGCGCAAGCTGAAAACGCTGCCCCCAGCCGTGGTCGGCGCGTATGGATTTGTACAAGTTGCCAGCGATCTGCCGTGCCGCTTCGGCTGACGGCGACTCCACTTCAAACACATTCATGCGGTTGAGAATCGGCTCGGGTATGCCGCGTGCATCGTTGGCGGTGGTGATCCAGATCACCTGGCTGGCGTCTATGGCTACCTCGGCAAATTCATCCACGAAGCTCTGCGCCGTGTCGTGTTCCAGCAAGCTGTAGAGCGCGCCCAGTGGGTCGTATTGCGCATCGGCGCTGGCCTTGTCGATCTCGTCGATGACCATCACCGGGTTGGCGTATTCGCCATCGACCAGCGCTTCAAACACCTTGCCCGGCTTGGCGCCTTTCCATTGTGAACTGGAGCCCGACAAGAGCCAGCCGGCCGTCATGGAACTCATGGGCACCAAGCTCATGCCTGTTCCCAGCAGATCGGCGAGCTTGCGCGCGAAATGGGTTTTGCCTATGCCCGGCGGGCCCAGCAACAGGATGGGTGTGACCTCCAAACCATCCGGGCAGTCCTGGCTCAGCGCGACGTGGCGGCGCACGTCGTCCAGCACTTCGGTGAAGTTGGGCAGGGCTTCGTAGAGCGGGTTCATGTTCGGCACACCGGAAGGTTTGACCTGGAAACGCTCAGGGCCGCGCTCCAGCATGCGTTCGTAGGTGGTGCGCAGGTTCTCGTGTTCTCGCCCCGGTAGTTTGGCCAGTTTGCGTTCAACGTCTTGTGTCTGGAAGACGCTGCGCACGCTGGCGAGTGGCAGATGAAAATGGCTTGTATGCGGGACAAGGCTGCGTGATTCCATCGGGACCTCCTGCTGAAGAAGACGTCTTCATTCCAGCATAAGCTGTGCCAAGGGGCAACGTGTGTTGTTCACGATTTGTTGTGCATTTGCGCCAAATATCTGAGTGAATTAGTTTTTGCTTCCGTAAACGAACAAGCCCGCAAAGGCGCGAACCTTTGCGGGCTTGAAGGCGATGCTGAAGTGGTTTAGGCCGTCTTGGTGCCCAGCACCTGTTGCAGTTCACCGGACTCGTACATCTCCATCATGATGTCAGAGCCGCCGATGAATTCGCCCTTGACGTAGAGCTGTGGAATGGTGGGCCATTGGCTGTATTCCTTGATGCCTTGGCGGATGCCATCGTCTTCAAGCACATTGACGGTCTTGATGGACTTGGTGTCCACGCCGCAGGCCTTGAGCACCTGGATGGCACGGCCGGAAAAGCCGCATTGCGGGAAGCTGGCGTTGCCCTTCATGAACAGCAAGACTTCGTTGGACTTGACCAGCGCGTCGATGCGTTCTTGTGCGTCACTCATTTTGGAACTCCTTGTGTGGGTGGTCGTCGGATTGGCTACGACTGAATGGGTGGATTATTTCACTACCACGCCTTTTGCGTGGCGTGATGGGATTGGGTGGGCTTGATCAGCGCAGATGTTGCTATCTAAAAAATAGCGAATTGCGCTTTCACTGCATGCCTAAGGTGGTGATTTTAGGCTTGGTTTCAAGGGGCAGTGGGAAACTGCCCACCGCTGCAACGTGCATGGCCGCCCAAGTCTTGACGCGATTGCACGGCGTTGAACCCCGCAGCCGCCAGCAGCGCACACACCGCTGGCGCCTGGTCGTAGCCGTGCTCCAGCAGCAGCCAGCCGCCTGGTTGCAGGTGCTGCGGCGCCTGTTGCACGATGCTGCGGATGTCGTCCAGCCCGTCCACGCCGGCCGTCAAGGCGCTGCGCGGCTCGAAGGCGAGGGCGGGCAGGTGTGGGTCGTGTTCGGCAATATAGGGCGGGTTGGAGACGATCAAGTCAAAGCGGCTGGTTATGCTCGCAGGCAGCGCTGCAAACCACGAGCCGTGGTGAAACCCGATCGGCAAGGCCAGCCGCTGGGCATTGGCCCGCGCCATGGCCAGGGCGCCCGCACTGGCGTCCACGGCCGTCACTTGGGTCTGCGGTGCCGCGTGGCGAATGGCCAGGGCGATGGCGCCGCTACCGGTGCCGAGGTCGAGCACGTTTGCCGGGGTCGACCCGATCACCTCCAGCGACCATTCCACCAAAGTCTCGGTGTCGGGGCGCGGCACCAGTGTGTGGGTATCGACCTGTAAGTCCAGGCCAAAGAATTCTTTCCGGCCGACGATGTAGGCCAGCGGCTCACCGGCTGCGCGGCGTTGGGCCAGGGCCATCAACGTGGTTTCCAGCGCGTCCGGCAGTGCGTCGGAGTCGTGGGCCAGCAGCCAGGCGCGGTCGTGTGTCGGGCGGCCCAGGGTGTGTAGCAGCAGCAGTTGAGCGTCGAGGCGGTCAACGCCAAATGTTTGGATGGCGCGTAGCGCTTGGGTGAGCGTCATGGTGGTTATTTTGAGCCGTGACTTACAAGATGGACGTGCGGCGTACTACACAGGGCGTAGCCACTTCGCATAAGCTGTAGGCTCCATTCAGGCCACAAGGGAGCAGTCATGGAAAGCACACCCGTCAAATACTTGGTGATGATTGAAACGCAAGAAGGCATGACCGCCCGTTTTTTTGACGCCCAGCGGCGCCACATGTCCGACATTGACGCCTCGTCCGAAGAAGTGGTGGTGATGTTGCATGGCTTGGTGGCCGCGCCTATAGAGCCAGGCAGCCCGTGGTTAGAGGTGCTCAGCAGCCACAACCCACAGGAACTGGCCGAGGCCAAGATTTACACCCTGGAGGTTTGAGGGTTTAGCCGCCCACCGCCGTTCCGACCTCCAACTCGGCCAACTGCTCGGCCTCCTGGAAGGCGCGCAATGCGGCGATCACTTCGGCCAAGTCGCCTTCCATGATGAACAGCAGCTTGTACAGCGTGAGGTTGATGCGGTGGTCGGTCAAGCGGCCCTGCGGGAAGTTGTAGGTGCGGATGCGGTCGCTGCGGTCGCCGCTGCCAATCAAGCCCTTGCGCAACGCCGCATCTTTGGCAGCACGTTCGTTGGCATCTTTTTGCTGAATGCGTGCCGACAACACCTGCATGGCCTTGGCCTTGTTGCGGTGTTGCGAGCGGTCGTCCTGGCATTCGGCGACGATGCCCGTGGGGATGTGCGTGATGCGCACGGCCGAGTCGGTCTTGTTGATGTGCTGGCCGCCGGCGCCGCTGGCGCGGTAGGTGTCGATGCGCAGGTCGGCCGGATTGATCTGAATGGCCACGGCCTCGTCCGGCTCGGCCAACACCGCCACGGTGCAGGCGCTGGTGTGGATGCGGCCCTGGGTTTCGGTGGCCGGCACCCGTTGCACGCGGTGGCCGCCGGATTCAAACTTCAACTGGCCGTAAACGTTGTCGCCTTCGACGCGCAACACCACTTCCTTGAAGCCGCCGAGTTCGCTTTCGGAGGCACTCATGATCTCGGTGCGCCAGCCTTGGCGCTCGGCATAACGCGTGTACATGCGCAGCAGGTCGCCGGCGAACAAGGCCGACTCGTCGCCGCCCGTGCCGGCGCGGATTTCCATGAAGGCGTTGCGGCTGTCGTCCGGGTCCTTGGGCAGCAGCATGCGCTGCAGCTCGCCTTCGAGCTTTTCCAGTTCGGCTTCGGCCGAGGCAATTTCTTCTGCGGCCATGTCGGCCATTTCCGGGTCGCTCTGCATCTCTTGTGCGGCGGCCAGGTCGGCCTGGCGCTGCTGGTGGCGCAGATAACGTTCCGCCACCTGTGCCACGTCGTTGTGCTCGCGCGAGAGCAGCAAGAACTGCGGCATGTCCTTCATGATGTCTTCACGCGACAGCAGAAAGTCGAGTTCAGCCAGGCGCACGGCATAACGGTCGAGCTGTTGGCGGAGAAAGTTTTTCAAGGGAATCCTTGTGAGCGAAATCTAACGGGGGGAGGGCATGGCAGCCGAGACAGGCGCGATGCAACGGGTCGATTTGTTCAGGCGCACGGCACCTCAGTTGTGCCTGCCTGGCGTCGCAGAACTTCGCTAACGCTCTTTGCGCAGAAACAGCTTCTGGATCGCTTGTGCCGTGTGTTCGCGGGCGGTGGCGTCGCCGGCCTGCAGTTCGGCCATGGCGCCGTGCAGCATTTTTTGCGTGAGGCCGCGTGACAGCGCTTCCAGCACTGCGTCCACATCTTCGCCCCGCGCCAGCAGCTTGCGCGCACGCACCAACTCTGCGGCACGCCAGCTGTCGGCCTGCGCGTTGAGCTGTTGGATCAGCGGGACGGCGCCACGCTGGTCCATCCAGTGCATGAAGCTCTGCACACCGGCGTCGATGATGGCCTCGGCCTGCGCCACGGCGGCCTGGCGGTTGGCATGGCCGGTTTGCACCACGGTGGCCAAGTCGTCCACGGTGTAGAGGTAGACGTCTTCCAGCGCGCGCACTTCGGGCTCGATGTCGCGTGGCACGGCCAGGTCGACCATGAACATGGGGCGGTGGCGGCGTTGCTTCAGGGCGCGTTCGACGGCGCCCAGGCCTATGATGGGCAGCGTGCTGGCGGTGCAGCTCACCACGGCATCAAACTCGTGCAGGCGCGCGGGCAGGTCGGCCAAGCGCATCACCTCGCCGCCAAAACGTGTGGCCAGGCTTTCGCCACGCGCCATGGTGCGGTTGGCGACGCTAATGCCCTTGGGGTTTTTCGCGGCAAAGTGGGTGGCGGCGAGTTCTATCATCTCGCCCGCACCGACAAACAAAATCTTGACTTCGCTCAGGTCTTCAAACAGTTGCCCGGCCAGGCGCACGGCGGCAGCCGCCATGCTGATGGAGTGCGCGCCGATCTCGGTGGAGCTGCGCACTTCCTTGGCCACGGCAAACGAGCGTTGGAACAACTGGTTCAGCGTGGTGCCCAGCGCGCCAGCCTGGTCGGCCACACGAATGGCGTCTTTCATCTGCCCCAGGATTTGCGGCTCGCCCAGCACCATGGAATCCAGGCCGCTGGCCACGCGGAACGCATGGCGTGCGGCCAGGCCGTCCTGCAGGGTGTAGGCGTGTGAGCGCAGCAGTTGTGGCGACACACCGCCGGCGCTGGCGAGCCAATGCACGGTGTGGTCCAGCGCATGTTCGTCGCCGGCGCAATACACCTCGGTGCGGTTGCAGGTGGAGATGATGGCGGCTTCGGGGCCACGGGTTTGGTTGGCTCTGGCGCTGTTCGAGCGTGTGCTTTCGTGCAGCGCCGAGCGCAAACCGTTGAGTGTGGGGGCAATTTGGTCGAGTGCAAACGCAAACCGGCCGCGCAAATCCAGCGGAGCGGTGTTGTGATTGATGCCAAGTGCCCAGACAGCCATCTTAGGATTATAAAATTTGCCGAGCCCTCGCGCCGCACCTTTGCAGTGCAACCCTACAAATAGCAACATAGGTCAAAACTATCATGGGCTTTCTCGACGTGCTCTACCACCTGCTGAACTTCTTTGTGCCTGCGCTGGGCGTGGCCGTGCTGACCGTGCTGGGTTCTGCGGTTCTTATGAAGAGAAGCGCTGCAACGCCCGGCCTGCTTGCGCAGGCAGCTATCAACTTTGTAGTTTGCGCGGTGGTGTTGGTGGCTGGGCTGTGGCTGTTTGGCCGTGACGGCAAGATCGCCACCTATGCTGCGCTGGTGCTGGTGTGCGCCACCAGCCAGGCGTGGATGTTGCGCGGGCGTTGAGGTAATGTTGACCTGAGTCAATTTGTCTACCCGCCAAAACGCGCGATGGAGCGCGCCCGGGCCTTGGCAGCCTCTTCGTCACGGTTCTTGGCTGGGGCCGAAGTCACCAGCGAGGCGATCAATACACGTGCGGTCGCGGCCACTTGCTCCACCGCCTGTTCAAAAGCTGCCTCGTTGGCCTGAGACGGCACATTAAAACCACTCAGCTTGCGCACGAACTGCAAAGACGCGTCGCGTATTTCCAGCTCGGTGGCCGGTGGCTCGAAGTTGAAGAGGGTGCGGATGTTTCGGCACATGGCGAGGCTCCTCGTCGAGGTGATGACGTATAGGCCGAAATTTACACCGCAGAAAAATCGTAGTCGCGCTCGACTTTGCAGATGCGCGTCTTGTAGGCGCTGTACCAATGCTCGCGGCCGCGCTGTTGTGCCACTTGGTGGGCGGTGTCGCGTTTCCACGCAGCGATGGCTTCCAGGCTTTCCCAGTAAGAGACGGTGATGCCCACCTCTTCACGCGCCGATTCCACGCCCAGAAAACCGGGCTGTTTTTCTGCCGAAGCGACCATGGCGTCGGACATGCGGCCATAGCCGTTGTCGCCGTCGGTGCGCAGCGAGGTGAAGATGACGGCGTAATAGGGTGCGGCGGGGGTCTTGGCGATCATGGCTGAGACGTGAGTGGCTAAGGACTCAACTTTAGCCGCTCAGCAGCTTCAGCCGCGCCAGAGTTCCGGAGAAAACCGGTCGACGCGGTCGGTGATGATGGCGTCGGTGCCCAGGTCGATCAGGCGCTGCGCGGCCCAGGCGTCGTTCACGGTGTAGCTCAGCGCGCGCATGCCGGCGGCGTGTACCTGGGCGACGTTCTCGGCGTTCCACAGCGCGTGGTTGCAGACCACGGCGGCGCACTCCAATTGGCGCGCTGTGTCCAGCCAGCCATTGGTCAGCGTGTCGAGCAGCAGGCCGCGCGGAATGTGCGGCGCGGTGGCGCGTGCGCCCTCCAGGGATTCAGGTTTGAACGATGAGAAGAACGGCGGCACAGCTTCGTCTTTCCACCAACGAGCGGACAGTGCGCCGACCACGCGGCCGGTTTCTTCTTCCTGGCCGGGTGTGGGTTTGATCTCGATGTTCAGGAAGTAGCCGTTGGCAATGCAGTAACGCGCCAGTTGTTCTAGCGACGGCACGGCTTCGCCCGCATACGCACGTGAATGCCAGCCACCGGCGTCGAGCTGGGCCAGCTGGCCGAAGTCGCGTTCGCCGGCCGTGCCTTTGCCGTTGGTGGTGCGTTGCAACGTGGCGTCGTGCAGCAAGAAAGGCACGCCATCAAAGCTGAGCTTGGCGTCGCACTCGAACATGGTGTAGCCGTGTGCCGCGCCTAGGCGGAACGCTGCCATGGTGTTTTCGGGTGCCAGCTTGCCAGCGCCCCGGTGGGCCACCCAGCGTGGGTAGGGCCAGTGGGGCAAGGCTGTCGATGTGGTGTTGGCTTGGGTCATGTAGGTTCTCCGAACTTCAGGAGGTTGCCATGGGGGTCGATCACGTACAGCTCGCGCATGCCCCATTCGCGCTCCACGGGCGGCTTGAGTACCAGGCCACGGGCCGCAAAGTCGGCATGCAAGGCGCGGGTGTCGCCGCGCACGTAGCACGAGGTGTTTTCGGCAACGTGGCGGTCGCTGCCCAGCCAGAAGTGCAGCTCGCAGCCGTCGCGCGCCATGATCAGGTAGTCGGGCGCGTGCAGCAGGGCGGTAAAGCCGAGCTTTAGGCTGTAGAACGCTTCAGACTCGGCTAGGTTTAACGACGCCAAAACAGGCACCGTTGATGTGATCATGCTCAGATACGCTTGCCGGTTTCGGCGTTGAACCAGTGCAGGCGGTCTTCGCGCGGCTTGACGAAGATTTTCTCGTCTGGCGCTGGCGAGTGGCGGCCTTCTTCGATGCGCACAATGAGTTGTTCACCCGCCAGGCGGCCGTAGATGAGGCGTTCGGCGCCCAGCAGTTCCACGGTTTCGACCTGGATTTCCCAGCCCTCGTGGGCTACGTCGAGGTGCTCCGGGCGAATGCCCATGATGGCGCCGGCCTTGCCGCCGGGAGCGTTCTTCAACAGGTTCATGGGCGGTGAGCCGATGAAGCTGGCGACGAAGGTGGAGGCCGGTGTGTGGTAGACCTCTTCGGGCGTGCCGAACTGTTCCATGTTGCCGCCGTTCATCACCATCATGCGTTGTGCCAGCGTCATGGCTTCCACCTGGTCGTGGGTGACGAACAGGCTGGTGATGCCCAGTTCGCGGTGCAGCTTTTGAATCTCCAGGCGGGTTTGTGCGCGCAGCTTGGCGTCCAGGTTGGACAGTGGCTCGTCAAACAAAAACACCGAGGGTTGGCGCACGATGGCGCGGCCCATGGCCACACGCTGGCGCTGGCCACCTGACAGGGCGCGTGGCTTGCGTTCCAGCAGGTGGCCCAGTTCCAGAATCTTCGCCGCCTTGTCGACACGCGCCTTGATCTCGTCCACCGGCACCTTGGCGATCTTCAGGCCATAGGCCATGTTTTCGAACACGCTCATGTGCGGATACAGCGCGTAGTTCTGGAACACCATGGCGATGTCGCGCTTGGCGGGTTCCAGGTCGTTGACCACGCGGTCGCCGATGGAGATGGTGCCGTCGCTGACTTCTTCCAGGCCGGCCACCATGCGCAGCAGCGTGGATTTGCCGCAGCCCGAGGGGCCCACAATGACGATGAATTCGTGGTCGGTGATTTCGGCGTTCACGCCGTGTAATACCTGTACCGCCGATTTACCCGAGCCGTAGCGCTTGACGACGTTCTTGAGAGAGATGGAAGCCATAGATGAAAATCTTTTTTACTATCAATTGAGTAGCTGCTGTCGCTTATTTAGTAAGCGTCAAAGGCCAATTTGGTTCTGAATGGGTCTGGGCTTATTTTTCGGTGTCCACCAAGCCTTTGACGAACCATTTCTGCATCAACATCACCACCAGCGCGGGTGGCAGCATGGCCAGCAGGGCCGTGGCCATGACCACGTTCCATTCGTTTTGCCCGTCGCCGCCGGCGATCATGCGTTTGATGCCTATCACCACCGGGTACATGTCTTCGGTGGTGGTGGCCAGCAGCGGCCAGAGGTACTGGTTCCAGCCGTAGATGAACTGGATCACAAACAGCGCGGCGATCGAGGTGCGCGACAGTGGCACCAATACATCGACAAAGAAACGCATGGGGCTGGCGCCGTCCATGCGAGCGGCTTCCACCAGTTCATCGGGCACCGTCAGGAAAAACTGGCGGAACAGGAAGGTGGCCGTGGCCGAGGCGATCAGCGGTACGGTCAGGCCGGCATAGCTGTTGAGCATGCCCAGGTCGGACACCACCTGGTAGGTCGGGCCGATACGCACCTCCACCGGCAGCATCAAGGTGATGAAGATCAGCCAGAACACCAGGTTCTTCAGTGGGAAGCGGAAGTAGACGATGGCAAATGCCGACAGCAGCGAGATTGCAATCTTGCCGAAGGTGATGACCATGGCCGAGACAAAGCTCACCCACATCATGCGCGCCACCGGAGCGGTGGAGCCGGCACCGCTGTCGCGGCCGAACAGCGCGGCCTTGTAGGTCTCCCAGAAATGGCCGCCGGGCAGCAAAGGCATGGGCGCCTGCACAATTTCCTGCGCCGTGTGGGTGGAGGCGACAAAGGCCAGATACAGCGGGAAGGCGACGATGGCCACTCCCAAAATCATGACCACGTGGGCGAGGATGCCCAGGGTGGGGCTACGTTCAACCATGGTCAACTCCCATGAACTTCTTCATAAACGATAAGGGTGCTTGTGTTTTCATGGGGACACCACGGAACCGGCTTTGCCGGGCCGTAGGTGTCGCCCCCTGCAAGGGGGTTGGCGAAGCGACACGAAGTGCGCGCAGACTGGGGGTGTTCCGCATTCAGTACTGCACTTTCTTTTCGACGTAGCGGAATTGCACGACCGTCAGGGCCACCACGATGATCATCAGCACCACCGACTGCGCAGCCGAGCTGCCCAGGTCCATGGCCTTGAAGCCGTCGTAATACACCTTGTAGACCAGGATGGCCGTGTCTTTGCCCGGGCCGCCCTGGGTGGCTGCGTCAACGATGGCGAAGGTGTCGAAGAAGGCGTAGACCACGTTGATCACCAGCAGGAAGAAGGTGGTCGGCGACAGCAGCGGGAATTGAATCGTCCAGAAGCGGCGCAGCGGGCCGGCGCCGTCAATCGAGGCGGCTTCGATCAGCGACTTCGGGATCGATTGCAGGCCTGCCAGGAAAAACAGGAAGTTGTAGGAAATCTGCTTCCAGATCGACGCCATGACGATCAGCGTCATGGCGTGGGTAGAGTTCAGCAGGTGGTTCCAGTCGATGCCGATCTTGCCCAGGGCGTACGACACCACACCCAGCGAGGGCGAAAACATGAACACCCACAATACCGCCGCCACCGCAGGGGCTACGGCGTAGGGCAGGACCAGCATGGTTTTGTAGAACATGGCCATGCGCACCACGCGGTCGGCAAAAATCGCCAGCAGCAGCGACAAGGCTATGCCTATGGTGGCCACCAGCACCGAGAACAGGGCCGTGGTCTTGAAGGATTCGAGGTAGGCCGGGTCGTTGAACAGGGCCGCAAAGTTCTGCAAGCCCACCCACTCGGTGGACGTGCCAAACGCGTCCTGCTGCTGCAGCGACTGCACCAGCGCCTGGCTCGCGGGCCAGAAGAAGAAGACCACGATGATGGCCATCTGTGGTGCGATCAGCAGCCAGGGCAGCCAGGTCGATTTAAAGAGAACACGTTTTTCCATGGGCTTGCAGTGCTGTGACCAAAGTGTTGATCGGGATAAAAATTGTCGGTCTCTTGAAACGGAAAAAGCAGATGGAGCCCATCTGCTTTTTCGCTAAACCTTAGAGACTAAAGAAGGTTTAGGACTTGTTGGCTTTCTGGAATTTCTCCAGCAACTCGTCGCCGCGTTTGACGATGCTGTCCAGCGCTTCCTTGGCAGACTTCTTGCCGGCCCAGACTTGTTCGAGTTCCTCGTCTTCAATCGCGCGGATCTGCACATAGTTGCCCAGGCGGATGCCGCGGCTCTTGTCCGTCACCTTGCGGATCATCTGGGTCACGGCCACGTCGGTGCCGGGGTTCTCTTTGTAGAAGCCCGATTTTTCGGTCAACTCGTAGGCGGCGGTGGTCACAGGCAGGTAACCGGTGCGCTTGTGGCTGGCGGACTGTACTTCAGGACGCGAGATGAACTGGAAGAACTCCGCCACGCCCTTGTATTCGTCGGCCTTCTTGCCAGACATGACCCACAGGCTGGCGCCACCGATGACGGTGTTCTGCGGTGCGCCGGGCACGTCCTGGTAGTAGGGCAGGGGAGCCAGGCCATAAGCGAACTTGGCGTTCTTGGCGACGTTGCCGTAGAAGCCGGACGAGGTGTTCACCATGGCGCATTCGCCCGACACAAAGCTGGCTTCAGGCACGTTGCCACGGCCCTTGTAGACAAACAGGCCTTGTTTGGCCATGTTGGCCAGGTTCTCGATGTGGCGCACGTGCAGTGGCGAGTTGATCTTCATGCGTGCGTCCAGGCCGGCCAGGCCGTTGCTCTTGGTCGCAAATTCAACGTTGTGCCAGGCGGAGAAGCTCTCCAGCTGCGTCCAACCTTGCCAGGCGGTGGTGAACGGGCACTTGTGGCCGGCGGCCTTGAGCTTGGCGGCGGCGGCCACCACTTCAGGCCAGGTTTGTGGCGCCTTGTCGGTAGGCAGGCCAGCGGCCTTGAAGGCGTCCTTGTTGAAGTAGAAGATGGTGGTCGAGCTGTTGAACGGGAAGCTCAGCATCTGGCCGTTGGGGGCCGTGTAATAACCGGCCACGGCGCCAATGTAGGCCGACGGGTCGAACTTCACGCCGGCATCTTTCATCACCTGGCCCACGGGCACGATGGCGCCCTTGCTGGCCATCATGGTGGCGGTGCCGACTTCAAACACTTGCAGTATGTGTGGTGCATTGCCGGCGCGGAAGGCGGCGATGGACGCAGTCATGGACTCGTCGTAGGTGCCCTTGTAGGTCGGCACCACTTTGTATTTGGTTTGGCTGGCGTTGAAGTCCTTGGCCAGGTCGTTGACCCATTCGCCGTTCACGGCCGTCATCGAATGCCACCACTGGATTTCCGTTTGGGCTTGTGCCGAGGCGATCGCGCCTATGGCTGCAAACGCAGCAATGGCCAAATTTCTAATCTTCATCTATCTACTCCTGGTCAGAGAAACGGAAAATCTTATGTCTGTGGTGTGACAAAGTTGTGAATTGTCAGCTACACAACACCCGCCCTGAGGCCGGGTTAACCCGTTCGGCAAACGGCTGTTGCGAGCGCGCAAGTGTAGTGGTTTGTTACAGCCATCCGCACCAAGCTGTGGCATTGGCGACTCCCAGGCGGTGCGCTAAAGCCCTGATGGCGGTGTTGCTGTGTGCCCCTGGCACCGAAATGGTGCGGTGCAGCATGCTAGGATCGCGCCGATTTTGGGGGCCAGATTTACGTCAACACGCCCCCTGGCAACGGTTCACAAACTCCATTAGTTGGGCAACGCATGAGCAAGACTTCCCTGGACAAAAGCAAGATCAAATTTCTTCTGCTGGAGGGTGTGCATCCCTCCGCTGTAGAGGTGCTGAAATCCGCGGGTTACTCTCAAATCGAAACCCTGCCCGGCGCGCTGCCCGATGCCCAGCTCAAGGAAAAGATTGCCGATGTGCATTTCATCGGCATCCGCTCGCGCACCCAGTTGACGGCCGAAGTGTTTGCCGCCGCCCCCAAGCTGGTGGCGGCCGGCTGCTTCTGCATAGGCACCAACCAGGTCGACCTGGAAGCCGCGCGCGAACGCGGCATTGCGGTGTTCAACGCACCGTTCTCCAACACCCGCTCGGTGGCCGAGCTGGTGCTGGCCGAAGCCATTCTGCTGCTGCGCGGCGTGCCCGAGAAAAGCGCCGTGGCGCACCGTGGTGGCTGGCTCAAGTCGGCCGAAAACTCGTACGAGATCCGTGGCAAGACGCTGGGCATCGTCGGTTACGGCTCCATAGGCACGCAGCTGTCGGTGCTGGCCGAAGCGCTGGGCATGCATGTGATCTTCTTTGACGTGGTCACCAAGCTGCCTTTGGGCAATGCACGCCAGGTGGGCAATCTGCACGATCTGCTGGCGCAAAGCGACGTGGTCAGCCTGCACGTGCCCGAAACACCGGCTACACAATGGATGATTGGCGCCAAGGAAATCGCCGCTTTGAAGCCTGGCGCGGTGTTTATCAATGCCTCGCGCGGCACCGTGGTCGAGATCGAACCCCTGGCCCAGGCCCTGCGCGACAAAAAGCTGCTGGGCGCTGCCTTGGATGTGTTCCCCGAAGAACCGCGCAGCAACAAAGACGAGTTTTTGTCGCCACTGCGCGGGCTGGACAACGTCATCCTCACACCCCACGTGGGCGGCTCCACCATGGAGGCCCAGGCCAACATCGGCCTGGAAGTGGCGGAAAAGCTCGTCAAATACAGCGACAACGGCACCTCCACTTCGTCGGTCAACTTCCCTGAAGTGGCCCTGCCGGCGCACCCCGGCAAACACCGCCTGCTGCACATCCACCGCAATGTGCCGGGTGTGTTGTCGGCCGTGAACCAGGTGTTCTCCGACAACAAGATCAACATCGCCGGGCAGTTCCTGCAGACCAACGAGGCCATTGGCTACGTGGTGATCGACATCGACGCCGCCTCCAGCGATCTGGCTTTGGAAAAACTGGCACAGGTGCCGGGCACGCTGCGCGCCCGCGTTTTGTTCTAAACACCGCACCTCGGCTGAGGTTTGCCAACGGCCACGCAAGTGGCCGTTTTGATTTGTGTACATGGATATGACGCCAGAGCGGGGCGCGCGCCGCGCCGCTGGCCTAAAATCGTCCCTCCAAGGCCCAGGGCCCGTCTGCCCCACCCAGGTTACCCCACATGAATGCACCTACCGCCCTGTCCACGCTGTTGTCACAGGCACCCGAGTCGGTTCGCTTGCGCGAAATTCCGTATAACTACACCTCGTTTTCCGACCGTGAAATCGTCATCCGTCTGCTCGGCCACAAGGCCTGGGACCTGCTGAACTCACTGCGCGAAGAGCGCCGTACCGGCCGTTCAGCCCGCATGTTGTATGAAGTGCTGGGCGACATCTGGGTCGTGCAGCGCAACCCCTACCTGCAGGACGACCTGCTGGACACGCCCAAGCGCCGCAAGCAACTGGTCGACGCGCTGCAGCACCGCCTGAGCGAAGTCGAAAAGCGCCGCACGCCCGGTGCCGATGCCGCGCGCGACGCCCTGGTCGGTGAGTTGCTGGCCAGCGCGCGCCAGGCCGTGCAAACCTTTAATGCGGCGTTTGTCGAAGTGGCCGACCTGCGCCGCGCCGCACGCCGCCAGTTGGGCAAGCTGACGGCCAAGGACAACATCAAGTTCGACGGCCTGAGCCGTGTGTCGCATGTGACCGACGCCACCGACTGGCGCGTCGAATACCCGTTTGTCGTGCTCACACCCGATACCGAGGCTGAAATGGCCGGGCTGGTGAAGGGCTGTATAGACCTGGGCCTGACCATCGTGCCGCGTGGCGGCGGCACCGGCTACACCGGCGGCGCGATTCCGCTGACCTGGAAGTCGGCCGTGATCAACACCGAAAAGCTCGAGGCCATGACCGAGGTCGAGATGCTGACGCTGCCCGGTGTGGACCAGCCCGTGGCCACCATCTGGACCGAAGCCGGCGTGGTCACCCAGCGTGTGGCCGATGCGGCCGAGCGCGGCGGCCATGTGTTTGCGGTCGATCCAACCTCGGCCGAAGCCTCGTGTGTGGGCGGCAACATCGCCATGAACGCGGGCGGCAAGAAGGCCGTGTTGTGGGGCACGGCGCTGGACAACCTGGCTTCGTGGCGCATGGTGACGCCGCAGGCCGAGTGGCTGGAAGTTACCCGCATCAACCATAACCTGGGCAAGATCCACGACGTGGAAGTGGCCAGCTTTGAGCTGCAGTACTTTGCGGCTGACGGCAAAACGCCACTGCGCAAAGAGCGGCTCGACATTCCCGGCAGCACCTTCCGCAAGGAAGGCCTGGGCAAGGACGTGACCGACAAGTTCCTGGCCGGCCTGCCAGGCATACAGAAAGAAGGCTGCGACGGCTTGATCACCAGCGGCCGCTGGATCGTGCACCGCATGCCGCAACACACCCGTACCGTGTGCCTGGAGTTCTTTGGCAATGCCAAAGACGCGGTGCCGAGCATCGTGGAAATCAAGGACTTCATGTTCGCCGAGCAAAAGCGCTCGGGTGTGCTGCTGGCCGGCCTGGAGCATCTGGACGACCGTTATCTGAAGGCCGTGGGTTACACCACCAAGTCGAAGAAAAATGGCGGCCTGCCAAAGATGGTGCTGTTTGGCGACATTGCCGGCGACAACGCCGACGATGTGGCGCGCGTCACCTCCGAGGTGGTGCGCATCGCCAACTCGCGCAGCGGTGAAGGCTTCATCGCCATCAGCCCCGAAGCGCGCAAGAAGTTCTGGCTGGACCGCAAACGCACGGCCGCCATCAGCCGCCACACCAACGCCTTCAAGATCAACGAAGACGTGGTGATTCCGCTGCCGCGCATGGCCGAATACACCGATGGCATCGAACGTATCAACATCGAGCTGAGCCTGCGCAACAAGCTCGACTTCTGCGATGCGCTCACCAACTTCTTTGCCAAGGGCCAACTGCCGCTGGGCAAACAAGACGACGCACACGAAATCCCCAGCGCCGAGCTGCTGGAAGACCGTGTGGCCCAGGCCCTGGCACTGGTGGCCGATGTGCGCCAACTCTGGCAGGGCTGGCTGGACCAGGTCGACACGCTGTTCCCGCAGTTGCAGGACCACACGCTGCGTGCGAGCTGGAAGGCGCAAATCCGCCCGGGCCTGCAAAAGATCTTCTCGGGTGCGGCGTTCCAGCCCATCCTGGACGAGTGCAACAGCATCCACAAAAGCGTGCTCAAGGGCCGCGTCTGGGTGGCCCTGCACATGCACGCCGGCGACGGCAACGTGCACACCAACCTGCCGGTGAACAGCGACAACTACGAAATGCTGCAGACGGCGCACGAAGCCGTGAAACGCATCATGGTGCTGGCGCGCAGCCTGGACGGCGTGATTTCTGGCGAGCACGGCATAGGCATCACCAAGCTCGAATTCTTGAGCGACGAAGAGCTGCGTCCGTTTGCCGAATACAAACAACGGGTGGACCCCGAAGGCCGTTTCAACAAGGGTAAGCTGCTACGTAAACCAGAGCTGGCTACGCCCGTGGCTACTGTATCAAAGCCAGATTCGATGCTGGAAATGCACGCCGATCTGACCAACGCCTACACGCCAAGTTTTGGCCTGATGGGTCACGAGTCGCTGATCATGCAGCAGAGCGACATTGGCGACATTGCCGCCAGCATGAAAGACTGCCTGCGCTGCGGCAAATGCAAGCCGGTATGCGCCACCCACGTGCCGCGCGCCAACCTGCTGTACAGCCCGCGCAACAAGATTCTGGCGACCTCGCTGCTGGTTGAAGCCTTCCTGTACGAAGAGCAGACGCGCCGTGGTGTCAGCATCAAACACTGGGAGCAGTTTGAAGACGTGGCCGACCATTGCACGGTGTGCCACAAGTGCCTGTCCCCTTGCCCGGTGAAGATCGACTTTGGCGATGTGACCATGAACATGCGCAACCTGCTGCGCAAGATGGGCAAGAAGAGTTTCCGTCCGGGCAACGCGGCGGCCATGTTCTTCCTCAACGCCACCAACCCCGAGACCATCAAGCTGGCGCGTTCGGCCATGGTCAACGTGGGCTTCAAGGCGCAACGCCTGGCCAACGACGTGTTGCGTGTGGCTGCCCGCAAACAAACCAGCGCGCCACGCGCCACGGTGGGCACGGCGCCGATCAAAGAGCAGGTGATCCACTTCATCAACAAGAAGATGCCGGGCGGCCTGCCCAAGCGCACCGCGCGTGCCCTGTTGGACATTGAAGACAGCGACTACGTGCCCATCATCCGCAACCCCAAGGCCACCACGGCCGAAACGGAAGCGGTGTTCTACTTCCCCGGCTGCGGCTCCGAGCGCCTGTTCAGCCAGGTGGGCTTGGCCACGCAGGCCATGCTGTGGCAGGCCGGTGTGCAAACCGTGTTGCCGCCGGGTTATCTGTGCTGCGGCTACCCGCAAAAGGGCAGTGGCCAGTTCGACAAGGCCGACAAGATCATCACCGACAACCGCGTGTTGTTCCACCGCGTGGCCAATACGCTGAACTACCTCGACATCAAAACCGTGGTGGTGAGCTGTGGCACGTGTTACGACCAGTTGCAGGGCTACCAGTTCGACAAGATCTTCCCCGGCTGCCGCATCATCGACATCCACGAATATCTGCTGGAAAAAGGCATCACCCTGAACACCGCTGGCGGCGGCTACCTGTACCACGACCCTTGCCACACGCCTATGAAGCTGCAGGAGCCGATGAAAACGGTGAAGGCGCTGATGGGCGACAACGTGCTCAAGAGCGAACGCTGCTGCGGCGAGAGCGGCACGCTGGGCGTGACCCGGCCCGACATCTCCACGCAGATCCGCTTCCGCAAGGAAGAAGAGCTGCGCAAGGGCGAGGCCAAGCTGCGCGACAGCGGTGCCGTGGCGCCACAGGACAACGTGAAGATACTCACCAGCTGCCCGAGCTGCCTGCAAGGCCTGAGCCGCTACGGCAACGACCTGCAAAACGGGCTGCTCGAAGCTGACTACATCGTGGTTGAAATGGCGAACAAGATCCTCGGTGAGTCGTGGCTTGAAGACTACGTGGCCGCGGCCAACAACGGCGGCATTGAGCGGGTGCTGGTCTGATGGCCGGGCTCACCGCTGGCGCACCAACGCCCACTGCCATCACCGTGCACCAGCAGTCGCGGGTGCTGGAAGTGGGCTTCTCGGACGGCGCGGTGTTCCGCATTTCATTCGAGCTGATGCGTGTGTATTCGCCATCCGCCGAAGTACAGGGCCACGGCCCCGGCCAAGAGAAACTGCAGACCGGCATGCGCGAGGTGGAATTGGCGGGCCTGGAGCCCGTGGGCAACTACGCCGTGCAGCCGGAATTTTCAGACGGCCACAACACCGGCATCTTCACTTGGGACTACCTGTATTTCCTGGGTAGCGAGCAAGAAAAGCTGTGGGCGGACTACGCCGCACGGCTGGCTGCAGCGGGTGTAGAGCGTGATGCGCCTATGCCTGCGAAAGGTGGCCACGGCTGCAGTTCGCATTGAGTCTCTGTTTTTATCTTGTGCTCACAAATAAGTAGCAACTCGTGCTTGAACAATGCGGGTTTGGGACTTATCTAACTTTTGAGTTTTAGCGCTAATGGCCTGCCCAATTGCAGGGTTGCAGCAGCGTGTTTTGATCAATCTGACCTAGCATACAAATCATGGCATCCACCCACTTTGGTTTTCAGTCAGTCGAAGAGCAGGACAAGGCGCGTCACGTACGCGGCGTGTTCGATTCGGTGGCGCCCAAGTACGACTTGATGAACGACGTCATGTCCATGGGCCTGCACCGCGCCTGGAAGGCTTACACCGTGATGGTGGCCAATCTGCGCGAAGGCTCCCAGGTGCTTGACATCGCCGGTGGCACGGGCGATCTGGCGATGGCGTTTGCCAAGAAGGTCGGCACCACCGGCCGGGTGGTGCACACCGACATCAACGAAGCCATGCTGCGCACCGGGCGCGACCGCCTGCTGGACGCCGGCATCGTGTTGCCTACTCTGGTGTGTGACGCTGAAAAGCTGCCGTTCGACAGCGCGAGTTTTGATGTGGTGAGTGTGGCCTTTGGCCTGCGCAACATGACACACAAAGACGCCGCGCTGGCGGAGATGTGCCGCGTGTTGAAGCCGGGTGGCAAGTTGCTGGTGCTCGAATTTTCCAAGGTGGCCAAGCCTCTGGAGAAGGTGTACGACTGGTATTCGTTCAAGGTGCTGCCGCAGATGGGCAAGCTGCTGGCGGGTGATGACGCCAGCTACCGCTACCTGGCCGAGTCGATTCGCATGCACCCGAGCCAAAAGGAATTAAAAGCGTTGATGCAGGCCAATGGCTTTGGCCATGTGGACTATCACAACATGACGGGCGGCATGGTGGCCCTGCACGTGGGTATCAAGTGTTAGTTGGTCGATAAATTATTTGGAGCGAATATGAAGATCTGGGCGATGGTTTTGACGGCAGCCTTGGCGCTGACCACTGTGCTCGACGCCGATGCGGCGCGTCGCATGGGTGGCGGCAAGTCAATCGGCAAGCAGTCCAACAACGTGACGCAGCGTGAATCTGCAGGCACGCCGCCTGCTGGTGCTCCTGCGCAAAACTCCGCGGCCGCAGCACCTGCGAAGCCCGCAACGCCAGCCGCAGCAACACCTGCGGCAGCGCCGAAAAAGCCTTGGGGCGCGATGCTGGGCGGCCTGGCCGCCGGTTTGGGCTTGGCCTGGTTGGCGAGTTCGCTGGGCCTGGGCGCAGAGTTTGGTCAGTTCTTGATGATTGCGCTGTTGGTGCTGGTTGCCATGGTGGTGATCGGCATGATCATGCGAGCGCGCAAAGCGTCGGCCGCGAATGGCGGCGGCGCGCAACGTAACAGCAGCCCGTTTGCTTTCCAAGGTGCTGGCGCTGGTGCCGGTGGTGCCACCACCGCGCCGACCTATCGCCCCGAAAACGTGGGCAACGACGCTTCGGCGCGCCCATGGGAGCGCTCAAACTCCACGTTCGACGGCTCCGCCGCCGGCACGGGTGCGCAATCCGGTCTGGGCATTGGCTCGGCACTGATGGGCAGCCAGAGCTGGGGCATCCCCGCTGGTTTTGATGTGGAAGGTTTCCTGCGCTCCGCCAAGGGCAACTTTGTGACGCTGCAGACCGCCTGGGACAACGCCGACATCCAATCGCTGCGTTCCATGATGACCGATGGCATGCTGCAGGAAATCCAGTCGCAACTGCAAGAGCGCGAACACCACATCGGTGGCCAGACCAACAAGACCGACGTGGTCATGCTCGAAGGCAAGCTGCTGGGCATAGAAGATCTGGGTGACGACTACATGGCGAGTGTCGAGTTCTCCGGCATGATCCGTGAAGAACCCTCGGCCGGCCCAAGCCCGTTCCGCGAAGTGTGGAACATGACCAAGCCGAAGAACGGCGCCAGCGGCTGGCTGGTGGCAGGTGTGCAAGCACTGCAATAACAGAGATCGCAAGGTTTCTAGCGCCTTCGAGGTGCGGAATCAGTGAAAATGGGGACTATGGCAACACAGTCCCCTTTTTCTTTTGTGACCGATCTTCTCAACCAACTCGGCAAGCTAGGCTCCGGCTTTCAGCCACCGCCCTGGGTGGTCGACGAAGCCCAGCACCGCGTGGTGCTGCTGCTCAACCATGTGTTGATGCAGGAGCCCGAGGCCATGACGCGCCTGGCGCGGCAAAAGGGGCAGGTGGTGCTGATGCAGTGGCGCCAGTTCAACATGAAGCTGCTGGCCACACCCGCCGGCCTGCTGGACCGGGCCGAGCCACACGCGGCTGCCGACCTGACCCTGACCGTCACCGACGAATCCCCGCTGCAACTGGCGCAAGCCGTGCTGCGTGGCGACAAACCCGGTGTGCGCATCGAAGGTGATGTGCAATTGGCGGCCGAAGTGAACTGGCTGGTGGACCATGTGCGCTGGGACCTGGAAGATGACCTGGCGCGCCTGATAGGCGACGCACCTGCCCATACCGTGGGCCAGGTGGCACGCAGCGTGGTGACGGCCTTGCGTCGTTTTGTCGGCAGCCGCCGCAACAGCGATGCGGCCGCAGGCGTGGACGAGGCATCGGTAGCCTCCGGCGCCCCCAAGGCGGCTCCATGAGCCGGATGTTTCGCGGCGTCTACATCGTCTGGATTCTTCTTCGCTACGGTCTTGATGAACTGGTTCTGACCAGCTTGCAAAAGCCTTGGCTGCACGTGGTGGTGCGCATCATCACCGTGGGCCGCCGGCTTGACGCGCCGCGTGGCCAGCGTCTGCGCCAGGCGCTGGAACGCCTGGGCCCGATTTTTGTGAAATTTGGGCAGGTGTTGTCCACGCGCCGCGACCTGCTGCCACCCGACATCGCTGACGAACTGGCGCGTCTGCAAGACCGCGTGCCGCCGTTCCCCACCGAAGTGGCTGTCGCCACCATCGAGCGTGCGTTCCGTCGCAAGGTGGACGACATTTTTGTGAGCTTTGACCGCACACCCGTGGCCAGTGCGTCCATCGCGCAAGTGCACTTTGCCGTGCTGCGTGACCGCCAGGGCCAAGCGCGCAACGTGGCGGTGAAGGTGCTGCGTCCGGGCATGTTGCCGGCGATTGAGAAAGACCTGTCGCTGCTGCGCATGCTCGCGGCTTGGGTGCAAGGTTTGTCGGCTGATGGCAAGCGCCTCAAGCCCATGGAAGTGGTGGCGGAGTTCGACAAATACCTGCACGACGAGTTGGATCTGGTGCGCGAGGCGTCGAGCGCGGCGCAGTTGCGGCGCAACATGGACGGGCTAGACCTGGTGTTGATCCCCGAGATGTTCTGGGATTTCTGCGCCACCGAAGTGATCGTGATGGAGCGTATGGTGGGTGTGCCCATCAGCCAGACCGACCGCTTGCGCGCGGCCGGCATAGACCTGCCCAAGCTGGCGCGTGATGGGGTGACCTTGTTCTTCACGCAGGTGTTCCGCGATGGCTTTTTCCACGCCGACATGCATCCTGGCAATATTCTGGTGAGCACCGAGCCCGAGACCTTTGGCCGCTACATCTCGCTTGACTTCGGCATCGTGGGCACGCTGACCGAGTTCGACAAAGAGTACCTGGCGCAGAACTTCACGGCGTTTTTTCGCCGCGACTACAAACGTGTCGCCGAGCTGCACATCGAATCCGGCTGGGTGCCACAGAACACCCGGGTGGACGAGCTGGAAGCCGCCATCCGCGCCGTGTGTGAGCCGTACTTCGACCGGCCGCTGAAGGAAATCTCGCTCGGCATGGTGCTGATGCGCCTGTTCCAGACCTCGCGCCGCTTCCAGGTGGAAATTCAGCCGCAACTGGTGCTGCTGCAGAAAACCCTGCTGAACATCGAGGGTTTGGGGCGTGAACTCGATCCCGAACTCGACCTGTGGGCCACGGCCAAGCCATTTCTTGAAAAATGGATGCTCGAACAGGTGGGCCCGCAGGCGCTGTTCCGGCAACTGCGCAACGAAGCGCCACGCTACGCCAAGCTGCTGCCGGAAGTGCCGCGCCTGCTGGTGGACTATTTGCGTCGTGGCGGACCCGATGGTGAGCAGGCGCAGCAACGGCGCTTGTTCGAAGAACTGCTGGTGGAGCAAAAGCGTACCAATCGGCTGCTGCAGCGCCTGGTCTACGTGGCCGCCGGTTTCGCCATTGGCTTGTTCGCCATGCAGTTGTTGTTCCGTGTGCAGTGGTGGGGGTATTGACGGGGGCGCCAGGGCAGGGCGACACCGGCGCGTGCGGCTGGGCTTGGGCGTCATTGCACGCCTTATAATCAAAGGTTTTTGGCAACCTATCCAGAGTCTAGAACGCAATGCCTATCTACGCGTACCGATGCGAGTCCTGCGGACACAGCAAAGATGTCTTGCAGAAGATTTCTGACGCCCCATTGACGGTGTGCCCGCACTGCGGCGCCGAAGCTTTCAAGAAACAAGTCACAGCCGCTGGATTCCAGCTCAAGGGCTCGGGCTGGTATGTGACGGACTTTCGTGGCGGCAATGGCGCTTCCGGCGCCAAAGACGCAGCACCCGCGACCGGCACCGCACCTGCTGCTGCCGCAACGTCGGCGCCCGCGCCTGCCGCCGCCACCCCTGCACCTGCCGCTGCGAAGACCGAGTCTTCGTCTGGCGCCAAGTCTTCGGACTGATCGCACAGAATGAGCGCATTGCGTAAATGGTTGCTCGCGGGGCTGCTGGTGATTGCACCGGTGGCCATTACCGTGTGGGTGCTGCAATGGATCATTGGCACCCTTGACCAAACCCTGCTGATCTTGCCACTCGAGTGGCAGCCGGATCATTTGCTCGGCTTTCACATTCCCGGTTTCGGGGTGTTGTTGGCCTTGTCGGTGCTCTTGGTGGTGGGGGCCGTGGCCAGCAACTTCATCGGCCGCCGCCTGGTGGATTGGTGGAACCGCCTGTTGCACCGCATTCCCATCGTGCGCTCCATCTATTCCGGCGTGAAGCAGGTGTCGGACACCTTGTTCTCCGAGAACGGCAATGCTTTCCGCACAGCGGTGCTGGTGGAATGGCCACGCCAAGGCGCCTGGACCATTGCCTTCGTCACCGGTGTGCCGCGCGGCGACACCGCGACCCATCTGCAAGGTGACTACCTGAGCGTGTATGTGCCCACCACCCCCAACCCCACGGGTGGCTACTTCATCATGCTCAAGGCCAGTGATTGCATTGAACTCAAAATGAGCGTGGACGATGCGCTCAAATACATCGTCTCCATGGGTGTGGTGGCTCCGGCGATGCCGGTGGATGCAACCGAAAAATTGCACTAGAGCGTCCCGACGTTTTCTGCGCTGCCCACTCTGTTTTAACTCACGCGCCTGCCAAGGCGCCAGAAATTGATTGCCATGTCCTCCTCACAAATGCGTACCACCTACTGCGGTCTGGTCACCGAAGCCCTGCTGGGCCAAACCGTCACCCTGTGCGGCTGGGTGAACCGTCGCCGCGACCACGGCGGCGTGATCTTTGTTGACCTGCGCGACCGTGAAGGCTACGTGCAAGTGGTCTGTGACCCCGATCGTGCCGAGATGTTTGCCGCTTCGGAAACGCTGCGCAACGAGTTCTGCGTGCAGATCAAGGGCCTGGTGCGCCTGCGCCCCGAAGGCACGGCCAACGACGGCCTGAAGAGCGGCAAGATCGAAGTGTTGTGCCAGGAACTGACGGTGCTGAACCCCTCGGTCACGCCACCGTTCCAGTTGGATGACGACAACCTGTCGGAAACCACCCGCCTGACACACCGCGTGCTCGACCTGCGCCGTCCCTACATGCAAAACAACCTGATGCTGCGCTACCGCGTGGCCATGGAAGTGCGCAAGTACCTCGACCAGCATGGTTTCATCGACATCGAAACGCCTATGCTGGGCAAGTCCACGCCCGAAGGTGCGCGCGACTACCTGGTGCCCAGCCGCGTGCACGACGGCATGTTCTTCGCGCTGCCGCAAAGCCCGCAGTTGTTCAAGCAGTTGCTGATGGTGGCCGGCTACGACCGCTACTACCAGATCACCAAGTGCTTCCGCGACGAAGACTTGCGCGCCGACCGTCAGCCCGAATTCACGCAGATCGATATCGAAACCTCGTTCCTTGGTGAGCAGGAAATCCGTGACCTGTTTCAGAACATGATCATCACCGTGTTCAAGAACACGCTGGGTGTGGATCTGGGTGATTTCCCGGTGATGACGTTCCAGGAAGCCGCGCATCGTTTTGGCTCCGACAAGCCGGATCTGCGCGTCAAGCTCGAATTCACCGAACTCACCGACGTGATGGCCGACGTGGACTTCAAGGTCTTCTCGTCCGCCGCCACCATGAAGAACGGCCGTGTGGTCGGCCTGCGTGTGCCGGGTGGCGCGCGTGAAACCGGTGGCCTGTCGCGCAGCGAAATCGACGGCTACACCGAGTTCGTCAAGATCTATGGCGCCAAGGGCCTGGCCTACATCAAGGTCAACGAGTTGGCCAAGGGCCGCGACGGCCTGCAAAGCCCCATCGTCAAGAACATCCACGACAAGGCCCTGGCCGAGATCCTGGCACGCACCGGCGCGCAAGACGGCGACCTGATTTTCTTCGGCGCCGACAAGCTGAAGATCGTCAATGACGCCATTGGCGCACTGCGCATCAAGATCGGCCACAGCGAATTCGGCAAGAAGAACGGCCTGTTTGAATCCGCCTGGCGTCCGCTGTGGGTGGTCGACTTCCCGATGTTTGAGTTCGACGAAGACGCCCAACGCTACACCGCCACGCACCACCCCTTCACGGCACCTAAAGACGGCCACGAAGACTGGATGGTCAGCGCGCCCGAGAAGTGCATCTCCAAGGGCTACGACATGGTGCTCAACGGCTGGGAAATGGGTGGCGGCTCGGTCCGTATCCACCGCGCCGACGTGCAGCAGAAGGTGTTCGACGCATTGAAGATCACGCCCGAAGAAGCGCAGGACAAGTTCGGCTTCCTGCTCGACGCGCTGCAATACGGCGCGCCGCCACACGGCGGCCTGGCGTTCGGCCTGGATCGCATCGTCACGCTGATGACCGGCGCCGAGTCGATCCGCGACGTGATCGCCTTCCCCAAGACGCAACGTGCGCAAGACTTGCTGACGCAAGCCCCAAGCACCGTGGACGAGAAGCAGTTGCGTGAGTTGCACATCCGTTTGCGCAACCCGGCTGCTGCGGCATAAGCCATAGGGGTTGAAGCTGCGCTAGCGGCTTGACCTCAAAAAAGCCCCGCCTGGTGTTTCACCGGGCGGGGCTTTTTACTTCTGAATTTATAGCTTCCTACGCTTATCCAGTAAGCATAGGGGCGATATTTTTCATAAAGGGTTTGCCGTTATTGCGCGGCCCAGCCGCCATCCATGTTCCAGGCCACACCGCGCACGTTGTTGCCTGCGGGCGAGCAGAAGAACACCGCCAAGTCACCCAGCTCCTCGGGCGTGGTGAATTGCAGCGAAGGCTCTTTTTCGGCCAGCAGTTGGCGTGTGGCGTCGGCATTTGAAATGTTGCCGGCAGCGGCACGTGCATCCACCTGCTTTTGCACCAGGGGCGTGAGCACCCAGCCGGGGCAGATGGCGTTACAGGTCACGCCCGTGGTGGCGTTCTCCAGTGCCGTGACCTTGGTCAGGCCGACGATGCCGTGTTTTGCCGCAACGTAGGCCGATTTTTCGGCCGAGCCCACCAGGCCGTGCACCGATGCCACGTTGATGATGCGGCCCCAGCCCTGACCGTTGTTGGCCGCCAGCATGCCCGGCAGTACCAGCCGCGTGGTGTGAAAGGCGCTGGTCAGGTTGATGGCGATGATGGCGTCCCAGCGCTCTACCGGGAAATTTTCTATGCGTGACACATGCTGGATGCCGGCGTTGTTGACCAGAATGTCCACGCTGCCAAAACGTGCCTTGGTGGCGTTGACCATGTCTTCGATGTCGGATGCGCGGCTCATGTCGGCGCCGTGGTGGTCCACCTGTACACCCAAGGCCGCGACCTCGCTCTTCGGGCCTTGTATGTCGCCAAAACCGTTGAGCATGATGTTCGCGCCCTGCCGCGCCAGGGCCAGGGCTATGCCCAAACCAATGCCGCTGGTCGAGCCCGTGACGAGGGCGGTTTTGCCTTTCAGCAGGTCTTGTCGCATGTGTCTTCTCCGAATGATTTAGGATGCATTGACCGTAGTAAATGCGAGATATTGCCGGGCGCATTATCGTGGGCCTGGCACGTAGATTGCGCTCCGTGTTCTCCCGCGTTCTCGCTTGCTTTTTTGCCCTTGTTGAATCGTTTTTTGCCATGACTGAACCGACCCTGCACCACGTGAATTGCCCCGGCCTGGCCGCCAAGACCGCACCCGAGGTGGCAGGGCATCGCATGGCGTACTGGGAATGGAACAACTCTGGCGATGCGCACAACCCACACGTGATCGTGTGTGTGCATGGTTTGTCGCGCCAGGGCCGTGATTTCGATGCACTCGCGCGTGTGCTCAGCCGCTCGGCACGGGTGATCTGCCCCGACGTGGTGGGCCGTGGCCAAAGCGACTGGCTGGCCGACCCCATGGCTTACCAACTGCCGAATTACGCGGGCGACATGTTGGCGTTGCTGGCCCAGGTGCATGCCCAGGCACCGATTCACACCTTGGATTGGGTGGGCACCAGCATGGGTGGGTTGATTGGCATGGCCATTGCCGGTTCGGCGCAATTGCCATTGCCTGCACCCGTGCGCCGTCTGGTCATCAACGACGTGGGCCCGAGCATTCTGTGGCAGGCCCTGGCACGTATTGGCAGCTACCTGGGGCAGACCGGGCGTTTTGCCTCGGTGCAGCAGGCGGCGGATGCCATGTGGGCCATTTCCACCAGTTTTGGCCCACACACGCCCGAACAATGGCTGGCGCTGTCGCAACCCATGGTGCGGCAACTGCCCAAGGCCAACCCGCATGACGCCGATGCCTGGACCCTGCATTACGACCCCGCCATAGCCGTGCCCTTTGCCAGCGTGACCGAAGAAGTGGCGAAGCAGGGCGAGGCTGCCATGTGGAACCTGTACGACCACATCACCGCGCAGACCTTGCTGTTGCGCGGCGCGCAGTCCGATCTGTTGTCGCCCGCCACCGCCCAGGCCATGACCGAACGCGGCCCGCGTGCACGCCTGGTGGAGCTGGCCGGTGTGGGCCATGCGCCCACGCTGATTGCGCCTGACCAGCAGGCGCTGGTGAGCGGCTTTTTGTTGGACGGAGCGACTGCGCCTCCTGCTGCAGCATGAAGCATTCGTTAAGCGAAAGCCCGGAGCCCGCGAGCCAACAGCCCACCGCCTACCCGGGCCTGATCATCACCGAAGCCGACCGGCAGGGGGCCGATCTGGCGTTGGCCCGCGCACGCGCCTTTGCCGAGCCGTTGATCGCGGGTGAAGACCTGGACTCTGGCGAAAACACCCTGGCCCACGCCGATGCGGTGGCCGCCATCCTGCGCTCGGTGGGCGGCTCGGAAGCCATGCAGGCAGCGAGCTACCTGGTCTACGCCTGTGTGCATCTGAACAAGCCGCGTGAAGTCATTGCCAAGGCCTTTGGCGACAACTTTGCCACCCTGGCCGTGGAGACTACACAACTCATGCGTGTGCAGCGCCTGTCGCGCAGTGCGCAGCAGGTGGACGACCCGGCCGAGCAAACCGAAGTGGTGCGCAAAATGCTGCTGGCCTTTTCGCGCGACCTGCGCGTGGTGATGCTGCGCCTGGCCTCGCGCCTGCAAACCCTGCGTTACTGCGCCGCCAGCAAAACCCCCATGTCGCCACGCAAGGCACGTGAATCGCTGCAGGTGTTTGCGCCGCTGGCCAATCGTCTGGGCATCTGGCAGATCAAGTGGGAGATGGAAGATCTGGCGTTCCGTTTTCTCGAGCCCGACACCTACAAGCAGGTGGCCCGGCAGCTCGATGAAAAGCGCATAGAGCGCGAAGCCAGCATGGAAGCCTTGCGCCACAGCTTGCAGGAAGAGCTGACCGCGCAGGGCATCAAGGCCACGGTGCAGGGGCGACCCAAACACATCTACAGCATCGTGAAAAAGATGCGTGGCAAGTCGCTCGACTTCAACCAGGTGTTTGACATCCGTGCGCTGCGTGTGATCGTTGACAACGTGGAAGCATGTTACGCCGCGCTGGGCTGGGTGCACATGCGCTTTGTGCCGGTGAACAATGAGTTTGACGACTACATCGCGCGCCCCAAACCCAATGGCTACCAGTCGCTGCACACGGTGGTGCGCCAACCCGCGAGTACCGGCGTGGACGATGCCGATGGCGCCCGCACCGGCCAGGGTTTGCCGATCGAAATCCAGATCCGCACCCAGGCCATGCACGACCACGCGGAGCACGGGGTGGCCGCGCATTGGGCCTACAAGGAGGCCGGAGCCAAGGGCTATGCCGGGGTATCGGCGAGCAGCGAATACGATGCCAAGATCGCCGTGCTGCGGCAGCTTCTGGCCTGGGAGCGCGACCTGTCGGGTCAGGCCGCGCCGCCCGCCGCAGGCACGCATACCGCTGCCGAGATGCTGGGCGACCGCATCTATGTGCTGACACCCGAAGCCGCCGTGGTCGAGTTGCCGGCTGGCGCCACACCGGTGGACTTTGCTTACAGCGTGCACACCAATCTGGGTCACCGCTGTCGTGGCGCCAAGGTCAATGGCACCATGGTGCCGCTGAACACCCCGCTGCAAAACGGCCAGACGGTGGAAATCATCGCGACCAAAGAGGGCGGTCCCTCACGTGACTGGCTGAATGCCGAGCTGGGCTATCTGGTGAGCCATAGAGCCCGTGCCAAGGCACGCGCCTGGTTTAACGCTTTGGCACTGCACAGCACCGTGGCGCGTGGCCGTGAAGCGGTGGAAAAACTGCTGCAGCGTGAAGGCAAAACGGCGATGAAACTCGACGACCTGGCGACTCAGCTGGGTTTCAAGAGTGCCGACGACCTGTTTGAAGTGGTGGGCAAGGACGAGTTTTCGCTGCGCAATATCGAAAATCTCTTGCGCCCGCCCGAGCCCGCACCCGACCCGGATGAGTTGCTGTTGCAGCGCAAGTCGCGCACCAATGAAAACGCCCCCAAGGGCGGTGTGTTGGTGGTCGGCATAGACTCGCTGATGACGCAGCTTGCCAAGTGCTGCAAACCGGCGCCGCCCGATCCGATCATGGGTTTTGTGACGCGCGGCAAGGGTGTGAGTGTGCACCGTGCCGACTGCAGCAATCTGCGCGAGATGGCGACGCAAAACGGCGAGCGCGTGATCGAGGTCACCTGGGGCAGCGCAAGTGGTGGCGCCGGCAAACCGACACAGTCCGCGGTTTATCCCGTGGACGTAGCGGTGGAGGCGGCCGACCGCCAGGGGCTGCTGCGCGATATCTCGGAAGTCTTTGCAAAAGAAAAAACCAATGTGATTGGCGTCCAGACCCAATCGATCAAAGGCATGGCCTGGATGACGTTCACCGTCGAGGTATCGGACTCCACACGCTTGAACAAAGTTTTGGGTGTGGTGCGTGAGGTCAGCGGTGTACGCTCGGCAAGACGGCGTTAAAAGTGGCGCGGCTGCAAAAAATGCGCAAACCAATGCTATACTCGTGGTCTTGAATAAATATTCAGGCGCGTAGCTCAGCTGGTTAGAGCACCACCTTGACATGGTGGGGGTCGTTGGTTCGAGTCCAATCGCGCCTACCAAACAAGCCCAACACGAAGTGTTTCGTGTTGGGCTTTTTGTTTTTCATTCTGAGAATGGCGTCTATGCTTTTGCCCATGCATTCCGATCAGCCAATCCGCAGCCAGCATTCCGATTTTTCTTCTGATGAGCGTGATGCGCTTTATCGTGTCATGGCAGAGCGCCGCGACATGCGTCATTTTTTGCCGGGGCAGCGGGTGCCGGATGAGGTGATGCTGCGTTTGCTGCAGGCGGCGCATCGCGCGCCCTCGGTGGGGTTGATGCAGCCTTGGCGGCTGTTGCGCATCACGAGCCCAGAACTGCGGCAGGCTTTGGTCACTTTGGTTGAAGAAGAGCGCCAAGCGACGGCGGAGGCCATGGGCAAGCGTTCTGAAGAATTTTTGCGCCTCAAGGTTGAAGGCTTGCGTGATTGCGCCGAGCTGCTGGTGGCGGTGCTGGCGCCCGACGATGGCACGGTGTTTGGTCGACGCACCATGCCGCGTGACATGGCGGTGTGTTCGGTTGCTTGCGCGATTCAAAACCTGTGGCTGGCAGCACGTGCCGAAAATCTGGGCATGGGCTGGGTGTCGATGTTTGACCCCGCTCGTGTGCGCGGTCTGCTGCAATTGCCCGAGGCCGCCGACCCGTTGGCCTTGCTGTGTATTGGGCCGGTGCCGGCTTTTTATGAGAAGCCAATGCTGGAGCTCGAAGGCTGGCGTTATGGCCGACCTTTGGATGATTTTGCGTTCACCGACCGCTGGCCGGCAGCCTCGGCCGCCGACTGAGTGTTTAAGCCCTGCGCTCCAGCAGTGATGCCGCCAACTGCAGCAAGCCGTTGCTGAATGCGTTGCTGGGAAGCGCCTTCGTCGCTTCGATGGCGCGTTCGGCCTCGGCGGCGGCGGCGGCACGCGTTGCGTCGAGTGCACCGGTGCTGCGCACAATGTCGACGATCTCCTGGATGCGTTCCACTTCACCGTGTTCGATGGCGTGGCGAATCACGGCGCATTGCTCGGGGGTGCCGCGTTGCATGGCAATGATCAGCGGCAGGGTGGACTTGCCTTCGCGCAAATCATCGCCCAGGTTTTTGCCCATTTCGGCCACCGAGCCGTCGTAGTCGAGCACATCGTCTATCACCTGGAAGGCTGTGCCCAAGGCTTGGCCGTAGGCCGCGCAAGCTTCTTCGAGTTCCGGTGAAGCTTGGGCCAGAATGGCCGCGATGCGGGTGCTGGCTTCAAACAGCTTGGCTGTTTTGGAGCGAATCACGCGCAGGTAATTGGCTTCGTCGAGTGAGGCGTCATGCATGTTCACCAGTTGCATCACTTCGCCCTCGGCGATGATGTTGGTGGCTTCGGCTAGGATCTCCATGATGCGCATCTGCCGCGTTTCCACCATCATCTGGAAAGCGCGCGAATACATGAAGTCGCCCACCAGCACGCTGGCTGGGTTGCCAAAAATCTCGTTGGCTGTGGCGCGCCCACGGCGCAGGCTGGATTCATCGACCACGTCGTCATGCAGCAGGGTGGCGGTGTGGATGAATTCGATCACCGCTGCGAGGTTGAAGCGGTCGGCCTGTTGATAGTCCAAAGCGCCACACATCAACAGCAAAATGGAGGGACGAAGGCGCTTGCCCCCGGCGGAGATGATGTAGCGGGAGACTTCGCCAACCAGTGGTACGCCTGAGGAGAGCCGCTTGGCGATCACTTGATCAACCTCACGCATGTCATCGGTGATCAGCGCGAGCGCGGCGGTGGTGCTATGAGAATTGACGGTCAAAATGCGAGCGTAAGTTTTGCAGAATTATATGAATTTTGACGCACTTCCAGCCTCAACCGGCGGCGCCAGTGCCGGAGTTGTCTGCTTGGTGGGCGTTTGCAACACTCGCTCGGCCTGTGCTAAACTAGAGGGCTCTGCAGAAATTCGTCTTCAGAGCCAATTCAAAAGGTTAAAAAATGTACGCGGTCATAAAAACCGGTGGCAAACAGTATCGTGTTGCTTCCGGCGAAAAAATTAAAGTAGAACAGATTGCTGCGGACGTAGGCCAAGAGATTGTGTTCGACCAGGTTCTGGCAGTCGGCAACGGCAGCGAGATCAAGGTTGGCACGCCCTTGGTGTCCGGCGCTACTGTTACGGTCACGGTTGTGGCCCACGGTAAACACGACAAGGTCAGCATCTTCAAGATGCGTCGTCGTAAGCACTATCAAAAGCGTCAAGGGCACCGTCAGCAGTTCACCGAACTGCAAATCGGCGCGATTGCTGGATAAGGAGCAAGAGTCATGGCACAGAAAAAAGGCGGCGGCTCTACGCGAAACGGGCGCGACTCCAAGCCAAAGATGCTGGGTGTCAAGGCGTTCGGTGGTGAACTGGTGAGCGCAGGCTCTATCATCGTTCGCCAACGTGGCACGAAGTTCCACGCTGGTGCGAACGTTGGCCAGGGTAAGGACCACACCTTGTTTGCTTTGGTCGACGGTCACGTATCGTTCGCCCACAAAGGCGCGTTGAACAAGCACCAAGTGATCATTACGCCCGCTGCGTAATTTTTGCTGGCAACAGTGATCTACGGATCCGTCAGAAGCCCCGCCTAGCCGGGGCTTCTGTGTTTTGCGGTGCGATTTTTTGAACTGGAGCGACCATGAAGTTCGTTGACGAAGCCTATATTGACATCTCTGCAGGAGATGGTGGGGCCGGCTGTGTGTCGTTCCGGCATGAAAAATACAAAGAGTTTGGCGGCCCGAACGGCGGCGACGGTGGCCGTGGTGGCCACGTTTTTGCGGTGGCTGACGTCAATCTCAATACCTTGGTGGACTATCGGTTCGCCCGGCGTTATGACGCCAAGCGTGGTGAACACGGCATGGGTTCCGATATGTTCGGTGCTGCCGGTGACGACATCACGCTGAAGATGCCCGTCGGCACCATCATCACCGACGCCGAAACCGGCGAAGTGCTGTTTGAGTTGCTCACGCCGGGCGAGGTGATCACCATCGCCAAGGGCGGCGACGGCGGCTTTGGCAACCTGCGTTTCAAGAGCGCCATCAACCGCGCGCCACGCCAGAAAACGCCGGGCTGGCCCGGTGAGAAGCGCAGCCTGAAGCTCGAGCTGAAGGTGCTGGCCGATGTGGGCTTGTTTGGTTTGCCAAACGCTGGCAAGTCAACCTTGATCACCGCTGTCTCCAACGCCCGCCCACGTATTGCAGACTATCCATTCACCACCTTGCACCCCAACCTGGGTGTGGTACGCGTGGGCCCTGAGCAAAGTTTTGTGGTGGCCGATTTGCCGGGTTTGATCGAAGGTGCCTCTGAAGGCGCGGGCCTGGGCCATCTGTTTTTGCGCCACCTGCAACGCACACGTTTGCTGCTGCATGTGGTGGACGCGGCGCCGTTTGATGATTCGATTGATCCGGTGGCACAGGCCAAGGGCATCATCGCCGAGCTGAAAAAGTACGACGAAGGTCTTTTTAAAAAGCCGCGTTGGCTAGTGTTGAACAAGCTGGACATGGTGCCGGTGGAAGAGCGCGAGGCGCTGGTGAAGGACTTCGTCAAACGGCTGAAGTACAAAGGCCCGGTGTTCGAGATTTCGGCGCTGAACCGCGAAGGTTGCGAGCCGCTGATCAAGGCGGTCTACAAACACATCCGTGCCGAGCACGATGCGGAGCAGGTTCACGTGGAAGTTGATCCACGGTTCATGCCA